>NIVA01000076.1:0-23037 GCA_002254335.1 Bacteroidetes bacterium 4572_114
TTCCCGGGAAGGATCAGGGCACAAATAATAATAATGGGCACAATGATAAGCAGGAACCCTGATTTGAAATTTTTTATCTGGTCTTGATTTTTGGCAAGAAAACGCGCAATATACATCAACAACGCTAATTTGGCAAGGTCGGAAGGTTGAAATGTCAGGCCTGTCCCCGGTATCCAAAGTAAACGGTTTGCGCTATTTATTTCAGGGCCAAAAAACATGGTAATCAGCAATAACGGAATGGAGAGAAAGAAAAGGAATTGCGCCAGGCGCGAAAAATATTTATAGTGGATGAGGTGGGCCACATACATCAACCCAAAACCCAGCACTACAATAATAAACTGCTTAAAGAGGTAATACTCGGTATTGCCTCCTTGCATCCTGTAGGCCAGCGATCCGGTGGAACTATAAACCACCAGCAACGACAGTACCGAAAGCAGGATTGCAATGGTCCAGATTACTTTGTCCCCTTTTATTTTTTCTATCATTTTTGTTAATGTGTTTGTGTGTTGTATTTTATCAGCCATCTTTCACCGAAGGGGGAGGATTCCCATCACACAGGCCAGTGCAGTGGTACTCCCAACCCCCCTTCATTAGAGCGGGAAGGGTCGGGATTACCCCATACGAACTGGACAGGCCCTTCGTTCAACATTCCATAATTCCTACTTTCCATTATTTATTCTATCATTAAAGAGTCTGTTCTAAAAAACTGTCAGACAGTTATTTTCTATATTACACAGAACCTAAAGCATTATACGTATGACTTTTAATCTAAACTGTCTGACAGCTATTCACCCAAATATTTACTTTTTAGACTAAACTCATTTAAGCATTTAAACATTCTATCATAAAATCATTTTTCCATTCTAAAGGTTCAAAACAGCCGTCCTGAACTGGTTCCCCCGATCTTCGTAATTCTTAAAAAGGTCGAAACTGGCACATGCCGGGGAGAGCAGGACCGTATCGCCTTTTTGCCCTAATTGATAGGATAATTTTACAGCATCTTCGGCACTTCTTACTTCGATAACCCCCCCTACATGCTCCTGGAATGTATCTTTAATTTTTGTATTTTCCAGCCCGAGGCAAATTATGACTTTAACCTTTTCCTTTACCATTGGCACCAGCGAGGAATAATCATTGCCTTTGTCCTGCCCACCGGCTATCCAGATCACCGGCTTGTCAGCATTTTCGAGGGCATACCATGTTGAATTGATATTTGTTGCCTTCGAATCGTTGATGAAATCGATCCCGCGAATAGTGGCAATATATTCCAGGCGGTGCCCCACACCTTGAAATTCCTTCAGGCTTTGCTTGATATTTTCTTTTCGGATATCCAACAAGCGTGAACCTATTGCCGCCGCCATCGAATTGTAAACATTATGTTTACCTGTTAAAGCCATGTCATGTAAAGCTATCATCATTTTTTTAGCATTTATATTGATAATCATTCGACTATTCAAAAATTGATTTTTGTCTTCAATTAGCGAGGCAGCAAGATTTTTATCCATTTGCCTTATTGAAAAAGGATAAAGCCCCGAGGGCACATCCACCTTTTTAAGTAATTCTGTAATCACAGGATCGTCATAACAATAAATGAATGCATCATCATGCAACTGATTTCTGATAATCCTGAACTTGGAAGCTGCATATTTTGTAAAATCGTTATCGTACCTGTCGAGATGATCCGGTGTAATATTCAGCAACACAGCGATGTCGGCCTTAAAATCAAACATCCCGTCCAACTGAAAACTACTGATCTCCAAAACGAAATAGTCAAAGTCATTTAGGGCAACCTGCAGGGCAAAACTTTTACCGATATTACCCGCAAGGCCAACATTTAACCCGGCATCTTTCAGCATCTTGTATGTCAGCAAAGCAGTTGTGGTCTTGCCATTGCTCCCCGTTATGCAAATTGTTTTGGCATTGGTAAACCTACCTGCAAATTCAATTTCGGAAATTACCGGTATCTGTTTTTCAAATGCCTTTGTTATTATTGGGACATTTTCAGGTATCCCCGGGCTTTTAATGATCTCATCAGCATTTAGGATCAACGCCCCGCTGTGCTTCCCTTCTTCATAACTAATTTCAAACTGTGAAAGAACTTTTTTGTATTTATTACTGATCTTCCCTTTATCGGAAAGAAAAACTTCAAACCCTTTTTTTTGCGCAAGTACAGCCGCCCCTACGCCGCTCTCGCCACCACCCAAAATGGCAATTTTTTTTACCACCGTCCATCCCCCTTTACCTGATTTTTAAGGTTATAACCGTGAACACTGCCAGCATAATCCCTACAATAAAAAACCTTAACACAATTTTTGGTTCTTTATATCCTTTGAGTTGATAGTGGTGGTGCAGGGGGCTCATTTTGAATATCCTCCTGCCCTTGCCAAATTTTATGCGTGTGTATTTAAAATAACTTACCTGCATCATCACCGAAACACTCTCGGCCAGGAAAATCCCGCAAAGGATGGGTATCAACAACTCTTTTCGCAGCATAATGGCAAACACCGCTATGATGCCACCAAGCGCCAACGAGCCAGTGTCGCCCATAAAAACCTGGGCCGGAAAGGCGTTGTACCATAAAAACCCGATACATGCACCAACAAAGGCGCTGATAAATACCACGAGTTCGCCCGTGTCGGGGATGTACATAATATTAAGGTAATTGGCGAAAAAGATGTTGCCCGACACATAAGCAAGGATAGCCAACGTTGCACCGATGATGGCGGAAGTCCCGGTGGCCAGTCCGTCCATGCCATCGGTAAGGTTGGCCCCGTTTGACACTGCTGTGATGATGAGGATGACGATGGGCACAAAAATCAGGAAGGTCCATTTTTTGTAACCTTTGCCCAGCCAGCTGACAAAGATGGAATAATCCAGTTCGTTATCCTTGAAAAACGGGATAGTTGATTTAGTGGATTTTACCGGTTCAGGTGAAAATACACTTGATATTTCCCCCAACTTTGCAGGATCGGTGGTTTCACTTGCATCGATGTATGATTTTTCAGGTGCCTTTTCGCGTATCACAATATCGGCATTAAAATACATGGTCAGCCCTACAAACAAACCCAGCCCAACCTGGCCAAGGATCTTAAATTTTCCGGCCAGGCCCTTTTTCTCCTTTTTAAACACTTTTATATAATCGTCGATAAACCCAATAAACCCCAACCAGACGGTTGAAATAAGAATAATGATGATGTAAATGTTGTTAAGTTTTGCAAAGAGGAGCGTGGGGATTAAGATGGCCCCAAGAATAATTAAGCCGCCCATGGTTGGTGTCCCTTGTTTTTCCATTTGGCCATCAAGCCCGAGGTCGCGAACTGTTTCGCCTACTTGCTTACGGCGCAGAAAATTGATAAGCCGTTTACCAAAAAGCAGGGAAATAATGAGAGAAGTGATCACGGCCATGCCCGCACGGAATGAGATGTATTGAAACATCCCGGCGCCCGGCAGCTCCCAAACCTTATCCAAATATTCGAATAAATAGTACAACATTTCTTTTTCTCAATTAAACTCTGTTTCCTATTGTTGACGTTTCCAAGTCCTGTGGACGTTGGAAAGTCAGACAAAAATAATTTTTCATCAATTTATCATTGCATTTTTCCTTCCACCAAAACTCTGTCACCCCCAGGACCTCCCTGTCGTCAAAATGATTTTTTACACCTTTAATTTCCTGATAGGTTTCGTGGCCCTTTCCTGCTACAAGTATTATATCGCCGGCCATTGAGATCATACAGGCAGTTTTTATGGCTTCCCTCCTATCGGGGATGGAAACTGCTTTCCGCTTTTGGACAGGATCAAGCCCTGCTTCCATATCGTTAATAATGGCTTGCGGATCTTCGCTTCTTGGGTTGTCGGAAGTTAAGATCACATGATCGCCCATATTGCAGGCCAGTTGGGCCATCTTAGGCCGTTTTAGTTTGTCCCTGTCGCCACCGGCACCAATCACGGCACAAAGTTTCTCGTTGCCAGTGCGGAGCGACTTAATAGTTTCCAGTACATTTTTCAACGCATCAGGTGTGTGGGCATAATCGACGATAGCTGTTACACCGGCAGTATTTGGAATGAGTTGAAACCTACCTTCGGCGGGGCTTAACCCACTCACCGCCCGAAGTGTTTCAACCTGATCCTGCCCATCTAAAATTGCCACCGAATAAGCTGCCAACAGGTTGTAAGCATTAAAGCCGCCCACCAACCTGCTCCAAACATCTTTACCGTCAATCCGCAATTCGATGCCATCCAACCGGCTTTCGATGATACGCCCTTTAAAATCTGAAATGCTCTTTAAGCTATAACCTGATTTTTTGGCTTTTGTATTTTGAAGCATCACAGCTCCGTTTTTATCGTCATAGTTAACCAGGGCAAAAGCTGTTTCGGGCAGGGAGTCGAAAAATTTCTTTTTTGCCTTTATGTAATTATCAAAAGTTTTGTGATAATCAAGGTGATCGTGGGTAATATTTGTAAAAACCGCCATAAGGAATTTGATGCCTGCAACCCTTTCCTGATCGATGGCATGTGAACTAACTTCCATAATGCAATATTCACAACCCTCATCGGCCATATCGTTCAGGTTGCTGTTAATCTGCAAAGCATCGGCAGTTGTATGGGTTGATTTAATACTATGGTGGCCGATGCGGTTTTCGATGGTCGAAAGCATCCCACATTTATATCCCAACGCCGAGAACAATTGGTAAAGTAAAAAGACAGTGCTTGTCTTGCCATTTGTTCCGGTAACACCAACAACTTTCATTTTTTCGGAAGGGTTATCAAAAAACGCCGAAGCAATAATACCCAGGGCATAAGCTGAACCGTCAACAGTAATAAAAGTGACATCCTTTTGAACAGTAGCCGGAATTTGTTCGCAAACCACGGCAACAGCACCTTGCTTCAGTGCCTGGCCTATAAACTTATGCCCGTCTGCATGAACACCGTTAACGGCAACAAAAATGTCACCTTCAACAACCTGCCTTGAATCGAAGCAAACATTATTTACCATAATATCCACAGGGCCAATCACCTTGTCAACTTTTACACGGGCCAATATGTCGGTTAAAATTTTAGGCATCTAATTAATCAAATCTTTAACGTTAAGGTAATTTCATCGCCACGCCTCAGCAGGGAACCAGCTTTTCTTGATTGACTTTTCACCCTCCCTTTTCCGGTAATTTTAGCTTTCAGGCCAAGGTTTTCGAGAATGAATATTGCATCACTAACCCCTAACCCGGTAACATCAGGAATGGTTTTATTGTTGACAAATTCATCGAAAGTATCTAATTGGTCGCCTGGTCCACCCCCCGAAACATCAACCCCTAACTTTTCATATAAGTCGCCCCGGGGCTGCGGTCCTTCGGTTTCGGCAAATAATTCATTCACAATTTCATTATCTTCTTCGGGGTGTATATCTAATTGCATGGCATAAACAGTGTTGGCGATTTCCTTGAAAACAGGGGCCGCCACAGTGGTTGCATAAAAGCTGCCACCATTGGGCTTATGTATCAGCACAATGCACGAATATTTAGGGTTATCTGCCGGAAAATATCCCGCAAAGGAGGCATTGTACTTTTTAATATATTTTCCGTTTTCGGCAATTTGGGCAGTACCGGTTTTTCCGGCAATCTTAAAAACAGCATTTTTTATATTAGTTGCCGTTCCTTGCTGAACAACCCCTTCAAGATATCTTTGTGCCTCTTCCAGGGTTTTGTCAGAACAAATACTTTTACTTAGCACTTTGGTTTCAAATTCCTGAATGGTATTTCCTGCTTCGCGTATCTCTTTTACAAATAGTGGCTTTACCATCGTTCCATTGTTTGCTACAGCATTATAAAATGTAAGCAGGTGCAAGGGTGTGACCATAACCTCATATCCTATCGACATCCACGGCAACGAAACTTTAGACCAAGTGGGGCTGTCGGGGGCATTGATATTTGGTGTCCTGCCTCCACGGATATCAATATTGAGATTTTCAACATAAAACATATTCCGCAGGGTGTTTACAAATTCCCAGGGATCGAGTTGTGAGTTGTCGTAAATAATCCTGGAGACGCCCACATTTGACGAATATACAAATGCCTCATAAGGGGTTAGCCATCCATCGGGATCAATGAGGTGCGAATCCTTCATGGTCCGGTTGTGGTAAACAGTCCAGCCGTCACCAATCTTCACCGAATCGGTTTTGGCAATCCAACCATTTTCGAGGGCCACCATCATCGACGGCAGTTTAAATGTCGATCCCGGCTCAAAGAGTTCGCCCACAGCAATATTGTATATCTCTTTATATTGACCGCTTTTTTTATCCTTTTGCAGATTTGCAATGGCTTTGATCTCGCCGGTTTTTACCTCCATTAAAATGGCAGTCCCTTTTTCGGCCTGATGCTTTTCGATATGCCTCATCAGTGCGCTCTCGGTAACATCCTGCAGGTATGGATCGATGGTGGTTATAATATCCCTGCCATTTTTAGGCTCGGTATTATTTTCGCTCGAAACCGGTTTCCACGCTCCATTGGTCATGCGACGATAAAGCTGACTTCCTGTAAAACCTTGGAGCACATCGTTATAATTCCCCTCAAGGCCAACAAATAACTTTTCATGAGGTTTAGCGTACCCTATAGTCCTCCTGGCCAATAAATCATAAGGGTATTCCCGGCGTGTTTTTCTTTTGGCAATAAGCCCGCCTTTGTTTTTCCCACGGTTAAAAATCGGGTATCGCTTAATCTCCCTCAGGTCGTCGAAGGTTACATTTTTTTGGATGAATAGATAGCGGTTTCCCTTGGCCCTTGCTTTCTGGAGCATTACTTTATATTCCCATTGGGTTTTATCGCCAAATTTTTTTGCCAGGCCCCTGGCCAGCCATGTAACAGAATCATTAAATAATTTATCGCTTATCAGGGGGGAAGCTACATCCATCCTAATTTCAAAAATAGGGATTGATGTTGCCAACAGGCTACCATCGGCGGCATAGATATTTCCACGGACGGCATCGGTATCGAAAAAGCGGTATTGCTGCTCAATTGCCCGGGCTTTCAGGTCATCACCTTCAAATAACTGAATGTAGGCAACCTTGCCAATAACGGTAAATGCAAAGAGGGCGATGAAGAAAAAAACAACATACACACGGAACATTACATCCCGCCCCGGCCCATTTGATTGCTTGGGTTTTTTGTTTCGTGACTTTTTCATAATGGCTATTTTTTGGTTTTAAGAAAGATTTTATTGGGTGGTTCAACTAAAGGTTTAATGCCATATTTTTCGAGTTTTTGGGCCACTACCGATGGACGGGATTTTTCGTTCAGGCGGGACCTCATCTCCACATAATCAAATTTTAACTCCTTTATATTTTGGTTAATTTTTTCTATTTTACGGATCTTCTTCTCGGCAACATAACTGTTTGAAATGTAAATAAGCCCCAGGAATGCAAGAAAGAAAATTACTGAAAGCCAATTGCTGTTGTTGCCCTGGTTCAAAAATTCACCGTCCAAAATTTTGTGGGCGCCACGGGCAATGCCCCCCCCCATTTTACGGCGGCGGCTTTTTGTTGTTTTTGCTTTCGGCTTTAAATTGTTTGATTGCTTGCTCATGGGGTTTATTGGTTTATAAGTTTTTCGGCAATCCTTAGCTTTGCACTTCTCGAACGGTTGTTCGCGCTTATCTCCCCTTCATTTGGTACGATTGGCTTTTTGTTAATTATTTTAAAAGGTGTCCTTACATTTCCAAAAAAGTCTTTTTCGGGGATGCCTTTGAAATTACCTGACCTGAAAAAATTCTTCACTAACCTGTCCTCTAACGAATGATAAGAGATCACGACCAACCGTCCCCCGGCTTTTAATACTTCGGGCGCCTGTTCTAAAAAATCTTTTAATGCATCAAGTTCCTGATTGATTTCGATACGGAGCGCCTGCAAAACCCTTGCATAAAATTTATTCTCCCGGCCCGGTGTGGGAAAGTGGGAAAGTGCCTGCTTTAAATCTTCAAAATTTATTAGTCTCCCAGCCGACCTGAATTTGATAATTGCCGATGCAATGGCACCGGCATTGGGCAATTCCCCATACTGCCTGAAAATATTTACGAGCTTGTCCCTGTCATATTCATTCAACAACATGGCCGCTGTAACTTTTTGGTTGCGGTTCATGCGCAGATCAAGCTTGCCCGGAAACCTTAGTGAAAAGCCACGTTCGGCCACATCAAACTGATGTGAGCTGACACCAAGATCAGCTAAAATCCCGTCAACAGGTAATGCATTGTGATATTTTAAGAAGTTTTTCAAAAACCTAAAATTATGGTTGACCAATATCAACCGTTCATCATCAATTTTATTGGTAAGGGCATCATGATCCTGGTCGAACCCGATTAACCTCCCTTGTGTTAGTTTTTTAAGGATTTCCTGCGAATGGCCGCCCCCACCATAAGTTACATCAACATAAACACCTCCCGGCCCAATATTTAGCCCTTCAATACTTTCTTTTAACAATACCGGGTTGTGGTACATTACAAAGGTGTTTGATCGTTACCAATATTTCCCATGACCTGTTGGGCCAGCTCTTTAATATCTTCTTCCATATTTTGGTCGGCCTCATATTTTTCCTTGTCCCAAATCTCAATCTTATCAATGACCGAGGTCATAACAATATTTTTTTCAATCCCGGCAAATGCCATCAAATCCTTTGGGATCAACAACCTGCCCGAGCCATCCAGGTCAACGGGCTTTACCCCGGCCAAAAACCTACGGATAAACCGGACATTTCTTTCTACGTAACGGTTAAGTTGGTTTAGCTTTTCGAGTTCGAGGTCCCATTTCCTTTTGGGCCACAGTTCGAGGCACTTGTTAAAAATGCTCCTCTTCAGTATGAAACCATTGGGGAGTTCGGGCAGGAGCTCGTTTTTGAGCTTGGTAGGGAGCAACGCCCTTCCTTTAGCATCTATTTTACATTCGTAAGTGTATGTGAGGCCTACCATTTTTTTTTCTTTATTTGCTGGTCAAATGTAGTACGGTTTTCCCACTTTTCGACATATTGTTGATAACTTTCTCCACTTTTTCCCACCACTTGGGCAAAAAAAATGTTTTATCCTGCTAAGGGTCAATTGTTAAAGGGAAATAGTTAAAAATGGTTTTTTGTTAAATTAGGTTATGTTTTGCAAGTATGGTGCATTTGGCCTCCGAAAGCTTTCGGGATTGAAACGCTTCATATTAAAGTTACTGCATAATTTATTACTATTTCGGCTATTGTTTTTATACAATGCTAACCTACAATATTCATAAAACTTCTCGTAAAGGCGCAAAGGCGCAAAGAATAAGTAAATTAACAAACTATGCTCAGAAAATTCAATATTTAAGAATTTATACAATTCAATTATTATTTTTCTCCTTTTCAAGACTTTGCATCTCTGCGTCTTTGCGCGATGAATTATTCAGGCTAAATGCTTTTTTTTGACAAATGAAGCATTATCTTTTCAAAAAGCAATTCTTCATTAATCGGTTTTGCAATGTAATCGTCGCATCCTGCTTCAATTGCTTTTTCTCTGTCGCCCGATAACCCATAGGCTGTTTGGGCAATTATTACTACATCCTCATTGAATTTTCGAATTTCACGGGTGGCCTCATAACCGCTCATGTCAAGCATTTTTAAGTCCATTAATATTATATCCGTTTCAGGGTTTTCCCTGAATTTATCTATGGTTTCTTTTCCTGTTTTTGTATATGTGATTTTGTAGAATTTATCTGTTAAAATAGCTTCCAAAAACATCCTACTGACTTCATCATCTTCTGCAACAATTGCAGATATATTAGTTAAGGATATTTGTTTAATTTCATTTTCACCACCCTCAGTATCACTTTCTTTTGTGCTTTGCTTAGTATATGGAATGCTAAAAACAAACGTAGAGCCGATACCTTCTTCAGATGTTACGTTAATGTCCCCCCCCAGCATTTCAACATAAGATTTAGAAATTGTAAGCCCAAGTCCCGAGCCTTCAAAAACTTGTGTGTCTTCAATATCGGCTTGTTCAAAACGGTTGAAAATTGCGTTTATCCTATCCGATGGTATCCCTATTCCAGTATCTTTTACATAAAATTCCAAACCCTCAAAACCCTTCTCTTTTTTTAATGAATATCCAAAGCAAATATTTCCTTCTTTGGTAAATTTAATAGCGTTTTTAATCAGGTTTGTCAGTATCCCTTCCAATTTGTGTTTGTCGGTAACAATGGTAGCTTCCTTGTCCGAAAGTGTTGGTTTATAAATCAGTTCAAGCCCTTTTGATTGAGCCTCAGAAACAAAAAAGGCGTATTGTTCATTAAGTATTTCATTTACTGATACTTCAGATTTTACAACTTCAACCTGCCCTGCCTCGATTTTAGAAACATCAATAATATCATTAACAGTATTAAGCATCCGGTTGCCACTTTTTTGAATAATTTCAATGTAGCTATTCTGTTGATCTCCGGTAAGATGAGGTTCTTTTAATAGGCTGGTAAATCCAAGTATCCCATTCATTGGAGTACGGATCTCGTGGCTCATATTTGTGAGGAATGCACTTTTCAGGCGGTCGCTCTCTTGTGCCTTCTCAAGGGCTGATTTTAAATCCTCCCCGGCTTTTTTTCGTTCAATTGAAATACTGATTTGATTCGATATAATTTCAAGTACCTGTATATCTGTTTTGTCAAAAACCTTTTCATCGGTATAGCTTTGCACGGCAAAAGCCCCTATTACTTTCTCTTTTATCATTAGTGGCATTCCGAGCCAGACTTTCGAATCATTGCCTAGTAGTTCAACCTCTCCCGATTTTACAAGTTTGTCTTTAACAGCTTTTGTGGCCAGCAGGGGTTTTTTGGTTTTTATAACATAATTGGTAAGGGTTTTGCCCTGGGGAAATTTTTCTAATTTATCTTTCTGGTCATGATGGTAGAGCAATGAAACAGTTTTTGTTTTATCATCATAAAGAGTAACATAAAAGTTTTTTGTGTCAATTATTGTAATTTAGGGTTAACATATTCCAAATCACCTTTTGTATTAGTTATTAAAATAACTGAAGGGCTTTGCTTAACTGCGGTGGAAAGCTTTGTTAGCTCTTTTTTGGCTTGTTTGCGCTCAGTAATATCCAAAGCGGTAAATGTTATTCCGGTAGAATAATTGTCAATGTTAATGGGCGTTGAAGATAACAGAATGTTTAATATTGAGCCATTTTTTTTTAACCAACGGGTTTCAACTGTGCCTGTTCCACTTTCTGCTATTTGGCGGTATATTTCTGTACCCACATTTTCATACTCTTCTTTAGTTGGATAAAGCACTCTGGCATTTTTGCCAAGAAGTTCGTTTTTCGAGTATCCGGTAATTTCACATATTCTGGGATTCACTTCAATTATTACCCTATCTTTAACAACGCCTATTCCTGTGGGTGCAACACGGAAAATGCTGCTCATCTTTTCTTCACTCTTCAGTAATGCTTCCTCTGCCTGCCTACGCACGGTGATATTTCGCCCGTTTACAACAAAACCCATTATCTTGTAATCTTCATTATAATATGGATAATAAGTTATATCCATGTAACGTCTTTTATAAGCTGGAAAATCAAACCAATTTCGATAGTTTACTTCTTCACCTCGCATACAACGGTTAGCATTAGGTTTAATAACAGTGTTGAAGAACTCCTCACCAAACACATTAGTCACCGTATTCCCGATCAACTCTTCAGAAATTAAATTAAACGCATCACAATACGCTTTATTTGCTGCAAGGTAGGTGTACTGTTTATCGAGGAGTGCCAGCATATCAGTTGAACTGGATACAATATGTTTATATTGGTGCAATACATTTTCTGCCTGCTTGCGTTCGGTGATGTCCTCTGCAAATCCTACAATTCCAATAATTTTCCCATTAGTATCTCTCATCGGAACTTTACTTGTTCTTGACCAACGCGCACCGGCGGAACTTTCATACTGTTCTTCAATTCCTATCTTCACCAATAGAAATCAATAAATGCTTTGAGGTATCTTCACTTTCATACATCCCTGTAGTTTGCCATGAAACAATAATTTCTTTTCCTGCTTTAGATAGGATTGGATTTACGTGTAGCCGGTAATATCTTCCGCACCTTTATTAAAAATTCTTATGATGTGGCCTTTATCGATTCCAACAATAATAGCACTGGCGGTTTCTACAATTCTTTCTGAGAATATCTTCTCTTTTTTAAGTTCATGCTCACTGGCAATTAACTGTTGATTTGCAGCTCTGAGTTGTTGTTCTGTTGCTGATAGTTGCTGGTTATATGCAGCAAGCTGCTGGTTTGCTGCCCTCAGCTTTTCTTCTGACTGCTTACGAATGGTGATGTCTTCCATAGCGAGCAGGATCATTTTTTTCTTTCCATCTTCCTGTATCAACTCTTTGGAATTGAGTAGTATTGTCTTTTGTCCAATATTGTCAAAAAGGTGTTCTACTTCAAAATCAACTATTTCAGATTTATCGGGAAGTATTTTGAGAAGAAGTTGCCTTAAAGCCGGGATATCCCATTGGTGATTGCCCAATTCAAATACAAAACTTCCCAGAGTCTCATTTTGGGAAACATTGAATGTTTTGTAGAAAGATTCATTAGCAGTTATTACTTTTAAATCTGCATCTAATATTAGCAAAGGCTCTCGAAGCGTTGAAATGATATTTTCAGCATATTTCTGGGCTGCAACGGCTTCTTTTTCCTTTTTCCTTATTTCAATATTACTTGCTTCAAGCTGTTGATTTGCTGCTCTTAGTTGTTGCTCGCTTGCTGATAGTTGTTGATTATTTGCTTCAAGCTGTTGATTTGCTGCTTTTAGTTGTTGCTCGGTGGCAAGCAATTGTTGGTTGGCTGCTTCCTGCATTTCTTCACGCTCTTTACTTTTTTTACCTAAGTCGTTCAATTCAGAGGAAAGTTGTTCTTTGGTTTTATTCAAATCTTTTTTCATAACCTATTCTCCTGTCATTTTAGCAGTAAATTTCCATAGTTTTTTTTCAACACTATCGCCAACGGTAAAGTTTACAATTCCTGAACTCAGGTTTAGTTTGGCAGTCCGTCTTTCGTATCCGCCCAAAGAAGCTTTTATTACATTTAGTTTTTTCTTTTTAAGGATTTCAAAGATACTAATAATAAGATGGCCGGCAATGTTATCACTCTCTTTTCTCAGTACATTTGCCCCGCCAACAAGACATATTTCAATGTTTTTTTTGGGTACGCCCAAATGTTTCAATTCATCTATTAGGTTTGTGATGGCATTTTCCGCATATTTATTGTCATTCCCTTTTAGCGATTTGCCCGGTAACATTATATGGGCAAGCCCACCAATCTTTGTGGTTATATCATAAGCTACAACAGCAACACAGGAACCCAAAGGAGAAGAAGTTAAAATTCCATCTATGGAGCCTACAGCAACACATCCTGTTGAGACAAAGCTTATTGGCCGGTTTTCTTTCGCTTGTTTACTATTGTACATGATTGTTAAATTGCATTTAAGGGCAACAAATATATCTTGCCCATAATAACTTAAATATATTAAACATGAGCAAAAATACAATTTATCCTGATAACTGCAACAGGACACTGTTGAAACTTGAAATAGAGGAACTTAAGGAATACTTGTATTACCTGGTACAAGAAGATACGAACAATGTAAGTTAGGTGATTTTTTAGACCATATTCCGTGATAATACCGGATTTATCCTTCCTCAAAAAAATCCCTGTAATCAGGGTAATAATACTTTTCCTTTGCAACTTTTTCAGAAAATAGAAAATATTGGACCACACCGGTGGCACGTAACTGGTTTTGGCCATCTGATAGTTCTACATAAATATCGGCCAGGTTTCGCCGGTGCTGTTGTAGTTTAGCTTTTAGCTTTATTACACCTTTATTTGTATAAACCGGTTTCTTATATCTCACTTCCATTTTGGAGGTTACCCCGGCAGTTTTCATTTTGGCATAAACAAACCAACTGGCAATTTCATCCATTAAAGTGGCTTGTATGCCGCCGTGCAACACATTGTGATAGCCCTGGAACTGTGGCTTTGGTTCCCACTCGGCGAGCAGCCAATCCCCATCGTCGATGAAGTGTAATTGCAGGCCAAATTTATTATCGGGCGAGCACCCGAAACAGTTGTACCCATCCGACCCGGCAAAAGGGTTTTTAACTTTTCTCATTGGTGCTGGGCTTTTCTATTAATTAATGACATTTCTTATTTTTTCTAATATTTATTATTGATTTGATTCTTGCTGATAATGGTATAAAAGCACCACAAAAGACAGTTGGGCAACCTATTTTTGCATAGGGATCACTAAACCAAATGAAATAACTTGTCTTTTCAAAGTTGTTCGGGACATATACAATTCTCTTGTATTTCTGAAAAGTGCGAATCCCCGTCAGTGGATATGGAAATTCCTTAGCTACAATTGTCCTATTTGTAACTTTTGCAAATTCTCTAAGTATTTCGATATTTGATTTATCGTCCATATTCAAATTTTAGGAGTTCTTAAACCCTGCACAGTGTTTTTAATATGGGACGCCTGGCTTTTCAACGCTCATATCTTTCAATTTGCCATTATGTTTATTTATTGTTATCGTGTTCATTTTTAGCACTATTGCCAAATACACTACATTTTTTATTAGCCCCTGCTATTTTATTATTTTTGATTTTTCTAAGTTGTCAATCAATAATTTATACATTTCAATTAATTCAAAAATCATCTCTTTGTTCCCTGCCCTTCTTTGAATTACGCTTATCAACTCTGCACTCTTTATCGCCGGGTCAGTTTGATATGATATTGAGTAAACATTGTGTTTGAGAAGGGTTTTTTGAATCTCTTTAGTAATTGTTCTTTTTACCAGGTCTGACCTATTACTTTTAATCAGATAACGTTTGTCAAATTCTTTCCAGCCCAATTCAATCTCTGGTTTACTAAACTTTTTAATGATCCTGTCAATAAAATCTTCCCAACTGATTATTAATTCAAAGTCCTGGCCTGATGAAAAAGAAACCTGGAATTTTAAAGGCCTGCTGTCAGAAACAGAAATATTAATATTCCATTTTTTATATGGGATTGAAATGTTATGAATTTCAAGTTCATACCCAGAGTTATGTTTAATTTTCAACTCTCCATTAAGTTCATTTGCAATTTCCTTCCACATTTCTCTTTTCGGAAAGTTGTCAGTATAACCTAATGATGGTCCTTTAATGATTGTTTGAATTATATTTTCATCGTTCTCCTTGCTCATTTTTCTTCTTTATAATAGGGGATCACGGTTGGGCCATGCTTAGTGCGGGATTTCGAAGCGATTATCTTTCAATTAACTACGATTTATATTGCTTGCACAATCTCTCAATTTACGATGAAACCGGCAATAAGTATAGCCTTTGTTAAAGGGCGTTTATATTTGTCCTTCATGCAAGTCCCAAATTGGAAAACACATTTCATAGTCATTCCAAACAATATCCCCATATTCAATTGAATAAGACTGAAACAATTGTTTGTCCTGGTACTTTTTCGTCATTGGGTTTTTAGCTTTTTTTAGAAATTCCCCAAAATCAATGGTCTTTTCAATACCATCAGAAAATTGAAAATTAATTCGGTATTCCCCTAAATAATTTGCTTTTTGAATTGATACTATCATTGTCCTATATTTTTTTCGTTATTCTTTCTGTCGCAATTTCTTTATTGAAAACAAAAAAGTCCACCCATTTCCGAATAATATCATCTCTATAATACTCAACAAGTTTTTTGAAGTTTTTTGAATTTTGTGCGTCAAGAGGTTCTTTCCCTGAAACGGTTTTTATTGCGACTTCCACAAATTTTCCATTTTCTTATATTATTTCAGCTTTACTTTCTTTTCCCTGATATTTACAATGTACATGAATTACGGGAGATAGAATAAAACAATTAATCCAAAATATTCATAAAGTTTAGGCATCTCTCTTTTTTTAGCAAATTTACAAAATTGTTTTGATTGTTTTTTAAAGTAATAATTGTTCAGTCAGGCTTATCATTCTGTTTTTTTTAATGCCCAATAACTTGTCTTTATAGCGAAGTTTTGGCTAAACAAGGGGCTACACTTGTGCCACCGCCCCAATAACCGGGGTTGTAGCGACACGTGGCCGGACGGGTCTGCCTACTAAAGTTGTACGGCCTGTCCGCAATTTCGCAATAGCAATCGGACGGACGGACAAGATCGGCATCCATTTCCTAATTTCCTAAGCGACTTTGAGTCGCTAAGGAAATAATACCAACATCCGTCCCAACCACCTACTTCTCTTCGCCCTTCTTATACTTTTTCTCGCTTACAATATTCCCTTCCTCATCAAACTCCTTCCAAATACCATCTTTGAGGTTTTTCTTAAAAAATCCGGACATCTTAACATTTCCATCCTGAAAATACTCAAAGTATTCGCCTTCACGTACATTGTCCTTGTAATACTCTTCCGATAGCAGGGAGCCATCCTCATAAAATGTTTTTTGCACACCATCAAACTTTCCGTTAAAATAAGTGTATTCGGCAATTACTTTACCTGCCTGGTTAAACCACTTTGAGTGCCCCGACTTCACGCCATCAATGTAAAATGATTCTTCCTGAGGTTTTCCTGAACTATAAAAAGCCCTTCGCAAGCCGTCCAGTTTTCCGTTTTTATAATTTTCTTCAAGGATGACCCTCGACCCCCGCTCGTAGGCCTTTTTCCTTCCGTGTAGCATATCGTCTTTGTAATTGCTCTCGGAAATAAGGTAGCCTTTTTTATCTATCTCAATTACTATTCCTTCCAGTTTTCCATCTTTATAGGTTTTTGCAAAATGGATGATGTTGTTGGGGTGATAAGTGGTCCACGACCCGTCTTTATTGTCGTCAACATACACACCATAGGATTTGGCCCGTTGTTTTTCTTCGACCCAAACACCCTGTTTTTTACCATTTTCATCCGTATAGTTGGTATCTGCTTTGGCTGTAACTTCAACTTGTGCAACTCCTGTTGACATAAAAAATAATGCAATTGCGAGGACTGAAAAAAATGTTTTCATGATAAATTTGATTTAGTTTAATTTTGATTTGAAGCAAAATTAATAACATCCGGTAAGATAGCAAACTTAAAGAAAGAAAAGGGTACATTACAGCTGGGATTATCTAATGGAAACATTTTATTATGCATGGAATTCTCAACATTGGTTAGCAACAGTTATACATTGGCAACTACATCTTAGATAGCAGTAACGATCCCTGGCTATTGTTAAACCCTGCGGGTAGGGTGTTAAAAATCTGATTGTCAGTTTTAAAAACTCATCCCGAAAGCTTTCGGGATGAGTTTAGGTATTGTAGTTGTGGTGATTACAGGAGATACTCAACAATCCCGTACGTACGGGGTTGAGCTAACTGGTATTGATTTCGTATGATGAGTTGTTCTATTGTAGCTAAACCCGTACCGGGTTGCAAACACAATGATTTGAAATCAACAAAAGAATGAATTAAGAGATTGTTGAAAAACGTGCCAGGGGCACTCCTATGGAGGGACTAAAAAGCTGTCTGACAGTTGACCATTAAACAACAAACTGAATCTAAAATATCATGTATGAGTCCGGTCTAAAAAGCTGTCAGACAGTTGTCTTCTATATTACACACAGAAGCTAAAGTATTATATGTCTGACTTTTAATCTAAACTGTCTGACAGCAATATTTCCAAATGCTTGCTAAGTCCGGTAAAAAAGGTCAAAATTCACAAAAAAGACCATCTAAGTCAGGGCTTGAATTTTTAACAGACTGATTGTCTGATATAATATTTATAGCGGTTTATAAACATATTCAAACCCTGACTTTTTAAACTATAAAAATCCTATTTCAGCACAAGCTTTTTAACCATCACATTGTTGCCACTAGTTGCTTTAACAAAATAGACCCCTTTTTGTAAATATGTCAGGTCGAGGGTTATTTTGCCCCCAATCTTTTGTATTAAAACAACAGTGCCTTTTGCATCGGTAATCCTTACCAGGTAATTGGCAGTTTCATTGGTTTCGATAGTTAATAAACCTGTGGATGGATTTGGATAGATGGTGAACAGGTTTCCTGAAATATCCCCCACACCCAGGCTACCAACCTTTAATGCGGTTATGGCCGACATACCATCAGCATTGAACACACCCTGGTTGGGCAGGTTGCCATCAAATTCAGGGGAAAGCAACATCTCTTCTTTCGTACCGGGGTCCCATGCACGGAAATAAATATAATCTCCGGGTACCATTCCATCGGTTGATTTGGTAGTATTGTCATCGCCAAACACTGTGATATGGCAGGCTTTGGCAGGGGATGCCCCAACACAGTCGCCATTGGAGCTGAAAGCCCCCAAAACCATATTTTCGGTTATCCCGGCCTTTTCAAGTACTTCCTTTGGAAAAGCAACCACATGCGAAGTTGCGGTATTTGTAGGCCGGCCCCAGATTTCAGGAACCCTGAATTCATCAAATTCTTTTGTCTTTTCACCTTCCCAGCACGGGTTAAAAGAAAAGTCTTCATTTGCCCATTCCGATTTGATAAAATATGATTTGCCCCTTTCAAGCACTTCGATGGTATTGATATTATAATCGGGCCATAAAACCTTCCAACCGGCAGCTTCTTTGATGATTTCGCTGGAATAAAGCATCCAGTCGAAAAATTGCTGTGCATCAATGTCGCAAGTCCCGGGAACGGAAAACAGCCCCCAACCAGCGGGAAAAGTAAAACCGTACCAAAAACATTCGAGGGACGTCCCTTCAAGTTCGAGTGTAAAAGGATTTTCTGCCTTGATCAAATACCCATCAAATACTTCCCACCGGCCGGAACATCAATGGTTTGTACATGAGGGCCAATATTAAAATAGCCATCCTGTGGCAGTGCATAATAATTTTCGTGCCCATAACTATCCTTGGCAATAATATAAAGTTTCGCAAATGCCGTGGGCGGTACTTCGGGAATGGTAATATATACCGGGCCGGGGTAATCCAAAGGCCCTAAAACCTGAATATCAGCTTTTTCTTCCAGGCTGATGCCCAGTTCAACAGTTGTCAGATTGGCTTCAGAAATGAAATATTCAAGGTATATCTCCTGTCCCGGCAGATAATAGTTACCTTGCTCGATGCACGAGCAATATACATGAGGCACAAAGGTATCTACATCAAAAGTATTGGACTTTGCCGAAAAATACTGGCCATTTACGGTTGCAAACGACAACATTGCAATCAATAAAATAATATGTCTTTTAATTTTTCTCATTATAACCTCCATTATTTTAAGTTTGGATAATGTACACACCTCACACTGTATTCGTCGTACCATGATGATACATAAGACCTGCCAACACGGGCTTCATCATTACCGAGGTACCAGTAGTCCCTGAATGATGAAGAGTAATGTGTGGAAGTCCAAAACCGTGCTGATTCTTTTAACTCGTGGAACCCAAAATTAGAATAGTATTTAGTGGCCCAACCGGCCCCAAATGCCGTAAAGCCACTTAAATTGGATGCCCCGGTATTTGGATCAAGCCAATGACCGATACCTGGTTCTTTGAGCTTTCCCCCGGCATCTGTACCTGTCCAACCGTGTGCCCCGCAATCAACAGTGCCATCAATAGATGAAACAAGGTTGCACCAGGCATTGTCGGTTGGGATAAACCAACCAACCGGGCAGATGCCCCGCCTGTAATCACCGGTGTAATCTTGCTGTACGGCTTCGCTCCAATTATAAAAAGCGCCGTACTCTTCGCAATTTGCCGGGTCATCGTCATAACAGGATTTCTCGATGCTACCGGTGGTTGTATAATTCCCAATCGGTGTTTGTTCGCCAATATCCATGTTCTTTGCCATCCAGCAGAAATCGCCGACCTGTACCGTGGGATAAACTTTACCATTGCGATGGTCAACAAAATCATCCCCACAATTGAAAGTGGCAAATCCAATAAGGCACTGGTCAGCAGAGATTGTACATTCGTTGGATATTTGCCATTCGAGGGTGTAGGTTTCGCCCGGATAACCATAGAAAGCCGAATTGTGGTCCCATTCATCTGCAAACACACCTTGCTTCTCGGCCGGATTGTCGCTTACGATTACCCATCTCCCGATCCCATAAGCCGGGGCATTTGCGGCAAGGGCAACATAATTTCCTTCAACATCAAGTTGGTCAGGCCCTGCATTGGAAGTTGAGGGCTGAGTACTGCAATCTTTCATGCACCTCACGCTGCCAAAAGGAAATGGTTCGGCAGCTAAATCGATCAATGCGGCCGATGTATTGTTATGATATAATGCGAAGGCCGGCTTATTGGGCCCTGCCGTCATGCTTGACGTCCACATATAGGTTAAATTTTCCAGTTCAATACAGGCATCGCCCCCAATCCCGGCAGAATTATATCCGGTACCTGCGCCCCTGGCCGAAAAGAAGCTGGTATTGGTTGCCCCCGTGTTGGGCGGGTTCCAGAAATCCACATCCTTCAACCCACCACCGGCAACGGCAGGCCCTCCAAACAGATCAACCAAAATGTCGAATTCGTAATTTGTGGGGATATGATATCCCTGGGGACAAATACCCTGCGATCCTGGCAAACCCTGTCCGTAAAACATGGCTTCCCACCAGTGGTACAGTCCACCGTAAGTTTCACAATTTTCGGGATCGTTGTCGTAACAGTACTTTTCGATGTCGCCACCCTGCCAGGGCAAAACCTCATAGTCGATCTGGGTGCCGGCATCCAGGTTTTCCTTTAGCCAGCACTGTCCGCCAATTTGAATAGTATTGTAGTTTTTCCCAAGATAGGAAACGAATTCCTGCCCGGGGCAGGGATCTCCCATCGGAAAATAAACCCTTACTTCGATTTGCGTTTTCGACCATTCCATTTCGGGTTTATGCATTCCGATGTTGTACTCAAAATATTTATTGTCGCCAGGCAAAATTCCAGGCCCAAAGTCACCGGTACACCATTCTTCATCTATTGTACCTACATGGGAATTATTATGGAACAATTCTGCCGAGACGATGTAATTATCGCTAAACCCCGCCAGGTTGTAATAAACGTCGATGATATCGGAACCATCGACCCGTTGCTCGGCCAAAACGTTGGTAACCCGTCCACGTGTTTGTGCCATGCCCTGATAACCGAAAAGCAAGAGCAACACCATTAAAAACTTTAATTTGTTAAAATGTTTCATATTTACTGAATTTAGATGAATAAATAAAAACTGAATTTTAATCACGAAAACTTTCGGGGCAAATGTCAGCTCAAAACAAAATTTCACCTTTCGGCAAAGCGACAAATGATTTTTAAAAAGCGACATTCCCTTCGTTTTCATCAAATTTTAGTAAAAAAACACTGCTACACGATGAAATATTTAGCTCTTTTTGCTTCGATCAGCCTCAAACCACCAACAATTTGTATATTGCGCACCTGTTTTGCAACACATATCCAAAAACAAAACCTGATGAAATATTTTTACATCCTGTTGTTATTGGTTTTTGGCCAGGCTTTGATGGCACAGTCATCAAAATTGGACAGCTTAAAAAATGTTGTTTTAGAATTAGTTAATGATACAGACAAAATCGACATCTATTATAAAATTAACCGCCAGTATTACAACATCGATGTTGACTCAGCATTAAAATACGCAAAGAAAGGTCTTGAATTAAGCTGTAAGCTCGATCTTCCGGAAAAGATGGTCCAGGGGTATTATATTACAGGTTCGGGTTACTATTCGATTGGCGATTTAAAAAAAATGGACTCGATGGCAGGTTTGTGTTTAAAAGCTGCCTTAAGGACCCGGGATCAAAGCAACATAATGAAATCGTATTATAACCTGGCAATAAATGCCTCCAGGCAAGATAAAAGCGAGGCTTTGGATTATTACTTGAAATCTTTTAAAATAGCTGAAGAAACCGGGGAAGTCCGCTGGCAGGCATACATTATGAGAGATATCGGGCTATATTATTCTAAACTGGCAGAATATGACAAAGAACTGGAGTATTTTTTCGAGGCCGAAGCATTGTTTAAAGAGTTGAACGACAGCACTTATTTAATTCATACCTATTGCGATATTGCCGAAGTACACAGGCTGCAGAGAAACTTCAAAAAGGCGATGGATTACTGTGAAAGTGCACTTAAAATCGCTGATTTGTATAAGAACCAATACATGAGGGCCCGTGTGCTGACTACTATGGCCGCCACCTATCACGATACCGGTGACCTGGAAAATGCCCTGAAATACAACCTGCTTGCCCTGTCGATATATCGCGATGTTGGTTCATCGTATAACATAGGGACGGTTTCTATCGATATTGGCACAATCTGCATTAATCTAAAAAAATATAGAGAGGCACGAAATTATCTGAATGAGTCGTATGATATTTTTAAGGGAATGAACATGGAAGGATCTATGTTGCTGTCGTTATTGGGCCTTGGAAGGCTCAATTATAAAGTAGGACGCTACAGTGATGCAAAAGCATCGTACCTTGAAGCAGAAAAACTTGCAACAAAACTTGGACTATTGCCACAACTTAAGCAAACTTATAAAGAGCTGGCCGATTTGAATGCAGAAGAGGGTAATTATAAAAAATCCAATGAATATCTCAATTCACTTATTTTAATAAAGGATTCCATTTATAACGAGCAGAGAAGCGAGCAGATCAACAGGTTGGAAGCACAATATCAACTGAAAGAAAAAGATACCCAAATAAATCAGCAGGAAACGGAATTGGATTTAAAGGATTCGCAATTGGAAACGCAAAAAATACTCAACACCGGTATTGGGATTATTTCGGTTCTATTCCTCATAATAGTTATCCTGGCATGGTTAAACTTAAGAAGGAGGAAACGCATAAACCGGAAACTCAAAAGCCAGGATATGGCCAAGAGCCGGTTTTTTACAAACATTTCACATGAAATGCGAAACCCGCTTACACTTATCATGTCGCCACTTCAAAAGTTATCGGAGGAATCGAAAAACACACCGCTATACAACGACTTGCAACTGGCCTATACAAACAGCAAAAAGTTGTTAGACAGGGTTAACGAGATACTTGACCTTTCGAAACTGGAATCGGG
>NIVA01000076.1:23059-24170 GCA_002254335.1 Bacteroidetes bacterium 4572_114
ATATTTTATACTTACGAATCGCTGGCGCATTACCGTAACATAAATCTTAATTTTAGCTACGGCATCGACACTAACAGACGCGTGTTCCTGGATATTGAAAAATTTGAAAAGATATTGAATAATCTTATCCACAATGCATTTAAACACACCAGGGCAAATGGTGAAATTGGCCTCAAAATAGATCAGGAAAATGACACTTTCCTCATTGTTGTTACGGATTCGGGCAAAGGGGTACATCCCCATGACCTGCCCCATATTTTCGATCGCTATTTTCAGTCACAACAAAACAACATACCGGCGCAGGGAGGTACGGGTGTTGGCCTGACCCTTGCGATGGAATATGCAAGGTTGTTTGGCGGAGGCATAAAGGTTGAAAGCAGTTTAGGGAAAGGGAGTGTTTTTACGGTTCACCTTCCGTTAAAACTTGCAAAAAACATAGTGGCTGCTGAATACCCTCCTGCCGATCATGTTGTTCAGGATAAGTTGTCAGAAAAACCTGTGCTTGAACTAAAAACCGGAAATAGCAAACCTGTCGTTCTTATTGTAGATGATAACCTTGAAATAAGCCGTTACCTGGTGCGCAGTTTATCTCATCAATATACATGCAAAACTGCGCCTGATGGAAATGAAGCCCTGAAAATACTCGAGAAACAAAAATTCGATTTGATTATTTCGGATGTAATGATGCCAAATATGGATGGTTTTGAGTTTAGGGCAAAGGTGAGGCAAAACAGCCAATGGAAACAATACCCCTTTGTTATGCTTACGGCAAAAGTTTTGGAGGAGGACCGCATTGCCGGCCTTCAGTTGGGTGTGGATGATTACATTGCCAAACCATTTAATATTAAGGAGTTGATAGCCCGTATTCAAAACCTGATACAAAATAAACTGGAACGGGATAAATGGTGGAAAGAAAATTCTTTGGAGGTTGAAAGTGAAGAGTTGATGACTGCCGAAGAACAAATGCTCAAGGATGCTGAGGTTTTCGTGATGGACAGGCTTGACGACCCTGAACTTAAACCGGTACTGTTGGCTACGCACCTCGGTTACAGCCAGCGACAATTAGAACGTTTGCTTAAAAAATACAGTGGTTTTACACCTGGTGCCTTTA
>NIVA01000077.1 GCA_002254335.1 Bacteroidetes bacterium 4572_114
GTGAGATTTTTGGGCTTATTGATGCCAACAGGGAATATCTTGGTAAATGGCTCCCGTTTGTATCAATGACCAAATCGGTAAGAAATACTTTGGCCTTCATCGACCAGTTGCAGAAACCCGATTCACGCGAAATGGTTTTTACCATTAACTATCATGGGAAAATTGCCGGTTTGATCGGGCTTAAAGATATCGACCGCAGCAACCGCAAGTTTGAAATCGGCTATTGGATTATAGCCGAATATGAGGGCAACGGAATTGTAACATGCTGTTGCAAAGCAATCATCGACATGGCATTTGAGAAATTGAAAATGAACCGTGCACAAATAAAATGCGGTGTTAAAAACTTCCGTAGTATAAATATCCCGAAACGGCTGGGCTTTCAATTTGAAGGGGTTGAACGGGCAGGTGAGGTGCATGGCAATAGATTCATCGACCTTGAAATCTATAGCATGCTGAAAAAAGATTGGGAAAGGCGGCATTAGGGTTAGGTTTTATTTGGAGGGGCCGTTAATGATGCTGATACTTTTGTGCCGGGTGCCGGGTGCCGGGTGACGGGTGACAGGTGACGGGTGACGACACCAAACACCGAACACCAGACATCCAACATGTTAAAAAGAAAACAGTTAAAAATTATTATCCTGCTAAATTAAAAGTAGGCCCAAAAATTATTACAATATGATAAGCATTACCTCAAATTTCGACAGTGGAAACATCCAGGTTGTATCGTTAGATGATGCAGCCAACATTGAACTAAATATCAGGAAAGATACCGGGGCAGGTTTTTTCCAGTGGTTCTATTACCGCGTGACCGGTGCAATTGACATTGACCTGAAAATGAAAATCCTAAATGCCGGTGAAGCTTCGTACCCCGAAGGTTATGAAGGTTACCAGGCAAGGGCCTCCTACGATAAAACTAATTGGTTTTTGGTGCCTACATCATTTGATGGCAAAACATTGACCATTGAACATCAGCCGGAGATGGATGTTGTTTTCTATGCCTATTTTGCACCTTACTCTTACGAGCAGCATCTGGGGTATATCCATGCGGTACAATTTTCCCCTTTGTGTAAAACAGAGAGTATCGGCAAAACTTATGAAGGCCGTGAAATAGACTTCCTGACCATTGGAGAGGAGGCTGAAGGCAAAAAAAAGATTTGGGTAATTGCCCGCCAGCACCCGGGCGAAAGTATGGCATCGTTTTTCATGGAGGGGTTAATCGACCGTTTGCTTGATGTTGACGATCCGGTACCGAGGACTTTGTTAGACAAGGCAGTTTTTTATATTGTTCCGTTCATCAATCCTGATGGTGCCATCCATGGCAACCTGCGTGCAAATGCGGCAGGGACAAACCTAAACCGCGAGTGGGGCACACCTGACCCCGACAAAGCCCCCGAAGCTTTTCACATCCTGAACAAGATGCACGAAATTGGGGTTGACCTCAATCTTGATATTCATGGTGATGAAGGTTTGCCCTATAATTTTATGGCCTCCATCGAGGGCATCCCCTCCTATAATAAAAGGTTGAAGGATCTTTTGGCGGCTTTCAGAAAGCACTGGCTGGAAATTAGCCCGGACTTCCAGGTGGAACAAGGCTACCCCGTAAACGGACCGGGCAAGGCAAACCTTAACATTTGTTCCAAAGCCATTGGCGAAAAATTCAAATGCCTTTCGATGACCATCGAAATGCCTTTTAAAGACAATGCAAACCTGCCCGATCCGGTTTTCGGATGGTCTCCTGAAAGATCGGCGAAATTTGGTGAATCAATTGTGGATGTGGCCCTGAGGGTTGTTGATGATTTGAGATAGGGGCGGTTTATCCATCTTTAAGTCAATGGATGATTAATGGCTAAGCGCAGGACAAGTTAATTATTGGACAATTATATCCGAAAGATTGGTTTAATTAAAAAAGTAAATATTTGGGAGGATAGCTGTCAGACAGTTTGGATTACAAGTCAGACAAATAATACTTTTGTTTCAGTGTGTAATTTAGAAGATAACTGTCTGACAGCTTTTTAGGCCCGGTTCAAAGATTTAAAAAACAATTATCGTAATTTTTAAAGACCTGGAAGGTTTCACCCCTAAAAACGGGTAGGATTATAAGCTAACTGACTAACGATCTTACCGGCCAAACCTTCCAGGTCTCATCAAAATTATTTCAAGTATGTACCAAGGAATTTTTCCATGGAACGATAAAAATCAAAACGATTTTCTTCGTTGCGAAAACCATGGCCTTCGTTGTCTTTTACAAGGTATTCCACATCAATGTGACGCTTTTTGAGGGCTTCAACAATCTGGTCTGATTCATCGATGTTTACCCTGGGGTCGTTGGCGCCCTGGGCAACAAACAGAGGCGTCATGATTTTGTCGGCATTCAAAGCCGGAGAAGTTGCTTCAAATTGTACAGCGTCAGTTACAGGGTTTCCAACCATTTCGTACATCATTTCGAGCATAGGCTCCCAGTAAGGGGGAATGGTCTGCATAAAAGTAAAGAGGTTTGAAACGCCCACATAGTCGATAGCAGCAGCGTAAAGTGTAGGTGTTACCACACAGCCCTGCAAAACGGCGTACCCACCGTAACTTCCACCATATATGGCAACTTTGTCCTTATCGGCAATACCCTGGTTTATAAGCCAGTAAACGCCATCGGTAATATCGTTTTGCATGGTAAGGCCCCACTGCTTGAAAGATTTTTCCATAAACTCGCGGCCATAACCTGTCGATCCCCTGAAATTCATTTGCAATACGGCATAACCACGGTTTGCCAGAAACTGGATTTCGGGGTTGAAGCCCCAGTTGTCCCTTGCCCATGGCCCACCGTGTGGGTTTATTACCACCGGAAGGTTTTTGGCTGTTTCCATGGTAAGGCCTTTTGGTAAAGTTATATATCCAGGGATTACCAACCCGTCACGCGCGGTATATTTAATTGGGTAAACGCTGGCCATTTTGTTTTCATCTAACCAGGGGCTTACATCATGTATTTTTTCCAGTTTGTCATCCTTCTTATTATAAAGATAGTATGCCCCCAACGAACGGTCAGAATAAGTGCGGACCATATACATATTTTCATCTTTGCTTATGGCAGAAATCCCAAGTTCGTAATCCCCTAAATCTTTTTTCAGGCGATCAAACAGTTGTCCGGTCTCTTTATCAAAGAAATGTCTTTCACGTTTCCATGAAGTAAAGGAGGCAGAGGTCAGTACTTTTCTCTTCCTCGAATAAAAAACTGATGAAACATCGTAATCATCATTTTCATAAAGCACTTCCAGTTCCTTGCCATTGGCAATATCAAAAAGTACAACTGCTTGTTTGTCGCGGCCAAGGTTGGAGGTTGCGTAAACATTTTTGTTGTCAAAATCGAAAAATGCAGGGTTAACCGATTCTTTAAAGTTTGTGGTAAGTACCGGTACAAATTCATCTTCTTCAGTATCGCGGTATCTTATCTGTGTGTTCACCCCGTCAACAATGGCAATTGCCACGCGGAGTTTTCCTTCATGGTCGGTCATCCATCCTTGCACGTCCCCGGGGTTTTCGGCCAACATGGTCATTTCGCCACTTTCGATGTTGAGGCGGTAAGGGTCAAAAACCTGTGGGACCCTCTTGTTCAGCCCCACGATGATCTCATCAGGAATATCTTTGAGGTCATCAATGATTTGTGTTCGCACGCCTTCAAAACAGGTAAGGCATTTCAGGTTTTTGCCGTTTTTGTCAACACCATACACGGAATAATTTTCGTCACCACCGTCATCTTTCAGGTAAAGTAACCTACCGGGGTTTGCCCAGTAATAACCGGCAATGTCGCGGTCGGTCTCGCTGGTGAGGCGTGTTGCTTTGTCTTTTCCTACCTTTTGTACAAAAATATTCATACGGCTTTCGTAAGGTGCCATGTATGAAAAATACTTGCCATCCGGTGAAATTTGGTAGGATGTCTTTTCAGGGTTTTTAAAGAAGTCCTCTAACGGGATTTGGTTTTGTGCCATTGCATTTTGATTTTGAAACAGGTCGAACAGGATGATGAGGAAAAATCCCCCTGCCAGCATAAGTACATTGGTTCTTGTCATGATTTGATATTTTTTGTGAATATTAAAGGCGCAAAGATATAGTTACACATCGAATTGCTATGACACAGTTTGTGAATTAAGAAAAATTAACAGCGGATGGCACATTTGGTTTGATAGATTGAAAATTTAAACCAAGTAAAGGTATTCCCAGGTAAATTTGTTTTTATAACATTACAGATTCAGATAAATGGTAAAAAGCTATCGTATCTTTCGGTATTTCTCTTTTAGGATTAACGATTATTTTAACATAATCTTCCAAAACTGAGATTAAACCGACATTAACTTTTCGAAACAAATCAATATCTACATTCTTTATATATTTTGAAGATACTGCCAAAAAGCTTTTGTGAGAAAAACACTTATATCTAAGAGCTTGATAATAGCCATCTCTCCATTTGCTCAATTTTGCTTCTATAGAGATGATGTTTTTGACAGGAGATTTATATAGCCTCTCAACAATGTAATAACCTTCTTGTTCTGACACATAACCACCATCTAACAATTTTGTTATTAAATTCGAAAATGTTTTGGAATTTAGGTTCTTCTTAGATACAAGCTTTTTAGGATGAATCACTTTACCTTTTCGATTAAAAAAATTAATGAGATAATACATCTCGTTATAATTATTAATTACGATTGATGGTTTTTCATCGTTTGGTGTTGCAACGGTTAGGTCAGATATGCCATTCCCTGAATTAAATTCACGAATAAATTTAGCATTATCAAATTTTTGATAAAATGCATTTTCAATTACTGGTAACATGTCTTTTTCAAACTTAAACATATTGTTCTTTTATTTTAGAAAAAACATTCCTCCAACGCTCCAAGTGTCTGTAATCATTGGGTTTGAATACCATAGATAATTTTCTGTAATTTTCTATTGCCTGATTTACCCTGCCAATAAAGTAATCAATTTGTTCAACAGAATCTATACTTACTATTCTATCAATCTCCTCATGAATTAATTCTAAGTAATGAAGTTTTGTGTTTTTTGATGGTTTAATCACGTCAGGAATTGGTTTCCCGGCACAATAACGACAATCACATGCACCTAAAACATTTACAATTTGTTGTAATCTTACAGGGTCTTTTCTTGTAATGGCAATTGTACCAAGTAAATCAGGGAAATAATATCGCTCGTACATATTAAAAGCATCAGAAGCAGCTTTATATAAATCTTCATAGAAACTTTCAAATCTTGCTGCCCCCGAAGTAAATCCTGTAATTCCAACGCAAATAAGCCCTAAGCCTAAAGTGTCTAAACGCCCGGCAATTACAGGCTTTTGAGTGTATTTCTGCAATTCTGCCAATGTAGTGATATAATGATAGAGAGTTGCTTCTGTGGTGTCTTTATTTATTCCATCGGCATAAATAACAAAACCATCGCACCCAATTGCAGCATATGTGTTTAATAATTCTGACTTATATTGAGAATCTGTTAATCCTAATGCATTAATACAAATTCCTGCAAACAATGGTTTTTGATGTAAACTCTCTTTATTATTTCTATAATCCAGGGATTCTTTTAAAAGTTTAATATCTAAATCAAACCATTCTTCTACAGGATTACGTCTTGCAGTAGGAACTATATTTGTGTTATGAGCATAGTGATAAGGTGATGTTAATATATCTGCCTGAAGATTCTCTTGTTCATCAATTACCAATTTCACATACTCTTTTTGCTTTCTACTTGAAGATAGATAAGCAGGATTAATAACTGAATAATCCTGAGGACAATATGATAATTGCAGAAGTCCTTTAACATCAGTATAAGTATCATATGCTAATCTAATGGTTGCAGGGTCAAACAATGTTGTGTACTCACTCTTTTGTACAAGTTTTAGTAATCCCTTTTGCCTAAATTGATGATTGACCGGATAGTTTACATGTAGATGTTTATCAGGATGGTCTTTTTTGAATTGGTTTAATACTGATAAATCATCATAAGTCCTTAGAACAAATCTTGGTGTTAAATCAGATTGAATTTGTTTGGATGATACACTTGCCTGATAAAATTCAAGAATTAATTCTTCGATATCTACAAATCGTTTGTATGGTTCTTTTTCTAGAAGCTTTAATACAATGTTTTCATGGTGATTGGAAATAGACCTGTTCCATTTTCGGGGAGGGATTGGGGGTTCATTTTTTATTTTATCAATAAACTCAGGTACTAATCTTGCAGTAAAAGGAAGGTGCCCTGTAAGTATTTCGTAAAAAATCATTCCGAGCGAATACAAATCACTTCTAAAATCAATATGCTTACTGTCGGTAATTTGTTCAGGCGACATATATGCAAAAGTCCCTAATATGTTACCAGTACTGGTAATACTTGTATAATCAAGTAATTTGGATAATCCAAAATCCAGAACTTTTATTCCTCCATTTGGTTGAATAATAATATTCTCAGGTTTCAAATCTCTATGAAGTATGTTTGAAGTATGCAATGCTTTTAGACCTTCTGAAATATTCAAAAATATTTTTTCATTGTCAGAAATACTATCAGATTGTATTAACTTGCGTAGAGTTTGGCCTTCAATGTATTCCATCACGAGAAAAACATGTTTAATATTAAGTACTTCAAGAAAAAAGTGCTCAATATAATCAACAAGGAATGGATGGCTGACATTCTGCATTACATCAATTTCCCTGGTAATCCGATTATCGCTACCTCTTTTGTGCTCAGCCAAAATATAGGCTTCCCTGAATATTTTTATTGCATATTTTTCACCTGATTTTTCTGTAAGATATACAGAACCGAAACCACCTTCTCCAATAAAACTCAGAAACTTATATCCATTAATATCTTGACCTATTAACTCCATGATAGATGTTTTTATTTAAACAAATTTAATGCTTTCAATTTTAAACAATTCACAAATTTATCATTTTTTAGAGCGATAGCAAAAACATATTGTCGATTTTCATAACAATAAATAATTGTTAATAAATGTTATTTCATTTACATAAATCTGCAACCCTGCGTTTGTTATCTTGTCAGTTGCTCTATGTGCTCAAATTTATTCGCTATCAGTTTATGAAATAACCACTAAATGACAACCCCGCTTTCGATATGCTACGGACGGGACCGCCTACAAAAGTTGCACGGCGGACAGGCAGGGCTAATGCCAATTGAATTACCACCGAATGACCATCAAACTTGTCCGTAGGGATGACAACAAATTACCATCAATGACCAAAAATGACAACCAAATGACAACCCAATGACAACCCAATGACAACCCAATGACAAAAAATATCCATCAAATGACCATCAAAAACAAAACATTTGTCCCCCTGCTTTATCTCCTGTTATTTTTGTGGACAGGGGCATTGGCCGAAGCTGGGCCATGCCTTCACTCTGTTTCGGCAGGCAGGCCAGGCCATCACCTTGTTTCAGTTGA
>NIVA01000078.1 GCA_002254335.1 Bacteroidetes bacterium 4572_114
ATTTCAAATAGGTCTCCGATACTTTCAATTTTCAGAAAACTGTTTTTTGAGTTTTTGGTTTCAATCATCAAAAAAATTGTCCAGGAAGCCGAAAGCCAAATTTTACTTAGTTTCCAGTATTTTCAATGGTTTCCAAAATGTGCCCAAAGTCAATAAATTTGTTGTTTAAAATATAGTCTCCAAAACCAAAAGCTAAATTCTTTTGGGTAAGTTTCCTGTTTTTTTCCAATATTACCGCTAACGTTTAAGTGTTTTATCAATCGTCCCCCCAAAAGTAATGAAAAACCCAATTGGTTTGTGAAAAAAGAGAATGAAATTTATAAAAAGAAGTAAGGGGGGATGATTGATAAAACATAGTTGGACTATGCCGCATTGCTATGGGCATCCTATTACCCTCATCTGGTAGAATGTTACGGGCCGGTAAGATTTCGGCCTAACCTGGGTGCCTTTTGTATGGAAATGGCCCATCATATTAAAAAAAACCGTTAGTGCCGGGCATACCAATTCCATTATGACATTTTCAGCCATGCAATGATTATGGTTATAGCAAAGAACTTATTAAGTAAAACTGATATGTTATCCCGGTTTTATTAATTTTTCAGGCCATGAAGCTACCGGCCTCATAAAGCCTTTTTTACAATGCGGGCAAATGAGCGGGTCTTTCCCGGTAATGTTTCGCCATACTTCGATGGCCGGTAAGCCTTCCAATACAGGGAGAAAGGCTTCGTTTTCAATAAGTTCAAAACATTGTGCCAGCTTTGTATGGGTATTGCATTGTGCCATAATACCGAAATACCTGATTTTGTAAAACCCGCATGGTAAAATGTGCCTCATAAACCTATTGATAAACTCTTCTGCATTGAGTGACATTGTTTTGGTTAAGCCACCGGTCCTGTAATCCTTGTACCTGAAAGTGATTTTGCCATCTTTATCAGTCATAAGCCTGCTGTTTGAAATGGCCACCCTGTGGGTATATTGCCCCAAGTATTTGATAACACGTTCGGGCCCTGCAAAAGGGTTTTTGGCATAAACTACCCATTTATTGGCATAGATCATGTTTTTAAGCCGGTCGAAGCCCTGTACATCATCGGGCAGTTTGACCAACTTTTTTGCTACGGCCTGCCCGATGTGCCTGCACAAAATCCCCCGGAATAATCCACTCAACACCCTAACCGGCAAAAAGAACTTTTCTCCCGATTGCACCCATTCTATGCCATCCTGCGAAAGCCCACCGGAAGGGACGATCATGTGGATGTGCGGGTGGTAAGTGAGTGCCTGCCCCCAGGTGTGGAGAACTGCCACAGCTCCTGTCTGCGCACCTAAGAACTTCGGGTTGGCCGCACAAATTTTCAGTGCTTCACCGGCTGCCTTGAACATCAGACTGTAAGCCACCGCCTGGTTGATATAAAATGTTTTGTGCAGGCACGATGGAATGGTAAACACCAGATGGAAATATCTTACAGGTGGCAGGTTGGCTTTCAGCTTATCCACCCATTGCACCTGTTTTACAAATTGGCACTTTGGACAATGCCTGTTGCGGCATGAGTTGTACGCTTGCCGGGTATGCCCGCAATGGTCGCACATGTCGGTATGGCCACCAAGTCCCGATGTCCGGCAGTTGATAATAGATTCGTAAGCTTTGGCCTGCTCAGGACATAAACGGTGACTGGAAAGGAAATCATCTTTATGCTTTAAAAGAATATCGGCAAGTTCTATGTTTTGCTTTTTGTTTTCCATGACACCATAGCTTTAAATGTCCATACTATCTAAAGGTGATGTTATATCCAAGGGTTGGATATTGGCCACATGCAGGTAGATCATGGTAGTTTTTACGGACTTGTGGCCGAGCAACTGCTGGATAATTGGCAAACTGACCCCATTTTCCAAAAGGTGTGTTGCAAAACAGTGCCGCAAGGTATGAAACGAGACATTCTTTTTGATACCTGCTTTTTTAGCATTGTTTTTCACAATTTTGTTTAGTGTTGTATCGGAAAGATATTTCCCTTTTTCCAGGGAAGTCTCAAACAAGAATTGTGAAGGTTTGACAGCCTTGAAATACACCCTGAGCAGGTCGAGGGTTTTTTGTGCAAGTATGGTATGTCTCGATTTTTTACCCTTTCCATCTACCACCTGCACACACATCCTTTCTGAGTCGATATGCCCCGGTTTTATTTTTTGTGTTTCTTCCCTGCGCAGCCCTGCGGAATATGCCAGGGCTAACAATGCCCTGTGTTTTAGGTTGGTGGTGACCATGATCAGCCTTTCCACTTCACCAACCGACAAAATGACGGGCAATTTCATTTCTCTCCTTGGCCTTTTTACTTTTAGAGGTTCCCACTCACGGCCCAACACATCCTGCTGCATAATTTTAAATGCGCTGATGGCCTGGTTGACCACTGAAACAGATACCTTATCAACCATGATGCGGTGATGAAGAAAATCCTTAAACTGTTCCCTGGTGATCTTTTCGAGAGGTAAGTCAAAATATTTTCCTAATTTTGACATCATGGAAGTATAGCTTCCAATAGTTCTTTCGCTGTAGTTGCGAAGCTGCATCTCACGGACTATCCGCTCGATGAGCAATAGATTTGAATTTTTCATTTTTGTTAAATTTTAAGATTAGAGACCCTAAAATTAACAAAAAATTACCGCCTCCGTAAGGGGGCGGTTTAGTTCAACGGTCTCGTGTATGAAGCGTTGGGCATTTCGAAGCACTTCACTTTCAAACCGCTATTATGCTTATTTAATGTACTTACTTTCATTTTAACCACTTACTGCCCAATGATTTATACACAATGTTGTGCCGTCGTACTTTATTTCTCAGTCATTTAGTAAAATCATTTAATTGGTATCTCAAAAACCACTTTGGTGCCTGACGCCATCCCATCTTTATCAGTTAAATCAATAATAGCAAATGTTATCTTTTTTTTCTGTTTTTTGTTTAAGGCCTCTATTCGTTCCTGAGTCAGAATTGTTGCATAAGATCTATGACCTTTGTTTTTATTTTGAGATAATTCCTTTGCCTTCGTACGACCAACTCCGTCATCTTCGATTTCAAAAACCATATTACCTCTATCCTTTTTTACAATAACTTTCACATTTCCTTTTGATTCTTTGTGATTAATTCCATGCTCAATAGCATTCTCAATGAATGGCTGCAATAGCATTGGAGGAATGAGAGCAGCTTCTGTATCTATTTTTTCATCAATCACAATTGAATAATCAAACTTGGTGTTAAATCGTATCTTTTGAATATCAAGGTAGTTAGTTATTAAGGAAATTTCTTCTGCAAGTAGAATTTTTTCTTCAAGACTTCCTTCAAGAATATTGCGCATCAGTTTTGAGAACTTTGATAAATACTTAATCGCTTTATCAGGCTCCTCATTAATAATGGAACTTTGGATATTTCCCATTGCATTAAAAATAAAATGAGGATTCATTTGGGAACGGAATAGACGCTGTTTTAAAAGAATAGCCTGGTTTTCGTTTTTAATCTTGTTTTGCCTGAAAAGAATAATGGCCATTATCACAATTAACAATACAAGTAATGCCATACCAATAATGATCAAACTATTCTGACGGATTTTCATTTCTTGTAATTGATTTTCCTGCGAAAGGATCAGAATTTTCTTTTCCTTCTGGTCAGTTTCGTACCTGGTAAGAATTTCCATTAGTTCCTCTTTGCGCTCATACCGAATGATACTGTCGTGTAATGCAAAAGAAGCTTGAAGGCTTGCGTAGGCTGCATCACTATTCCCTTCGTCTTTAAATATCTCCTGTAATATTTGTCTAGCATTAAACATAGCAGTTCGGGCTAGATGTTTTTTGTAATCTGGTGTAAGTGGTACAAAAATTTCCATACTGGCGCTAATCAGATGCGCATGTTGGTTATTGCCAAAGAATGAACCTGTACTTTCTATTTTTTCTCCAAAGAATAAAATTGAATCACAATAGATTTTACAAAATTCATTGGACTTACCTTTATAAAATTTGGCCAGTTCAACGGCATTAATCATAGAACCAAAAAGGTGATAATATTTGCGGGCGTAAGCCATCCCTTCGTGATAATAAAATAGTGCACTATCCGGTTTCCCTAACATCAGGTAGCGTTCACCCAGGTATGCTGAACACTGGGATAGTAAAGCTCGTTCTTCAACTAATTCTGGATCAAACATTGCCAGGGCTTCTAGATAAATATCAATACCTTTTCTGTAGTCACCCAAAAGTTCAAAACAATCACCATATGATGCCAGCATTAGCGCCCTCTCCATCCGGCTTACAGACAATCCCTTTGCATAGGAGAAATATTTTTCGAACATTTCTATCCCTTTCTCCCCATTTCCTGAATGAAAAGAAACAAAACCCATAGCTGCATAAGCCTGTGCTATCCTAAGAGAGTCATTGGATTTCATGGCCAGCTCCAGCGCTTGCTTCATGTAATTGATACCTTGTTGCATATCTGTTCGGGAGAAATAGGATAAACTTGCCAGGTGATAATAAGTATCTATCATTAAAGCAGTATCCTGATTTTCCTGACTAAGATCCAAAGCATGGTACAGCGCTGAATATGCGCTCGTATAGTTACCCTGAACATACGCTAGAATACCTTTTGTATAACTTGTAGTGGCTTTTGCATTTTGACACTCAAATTTATCTATTAAAGAAAGTGTTTCTGTCAAAAGACTGTCGCAGAGGTCAGGATTGCGACGTACAAAAAGATATGCAAGTTTATTCATCTCACTAATACGTTCACATCCTGAAAGCGTAGGTAAAGAAGCTAATAGACTTTCTGCTTTTTGTTGGTTAAAAACGAAATTTACTTGGGATGTAGTTTTAAGGGTGATAAACAGAAGCAATAAAAATATCAATTGATATCGTCTCATAGTTTCATGATATTTTTATTAGGAAATGATCATTTTCTGGTAAGTATTTCAAACATTTCAAGAAGTTCATCTTTTTTTCGTGATGCAACAGGAATTTTGATTTGGTTTTCTAGTATTAAAGTTCCTCCATCAGCTTTTTCAAAACTTCGGATGTATTTCATGTTGATAAGGTAAGAACGGTGCACCCTGAAAAAACCATTGGAAGACAGCATGTCTTCGTAGTCCTTTAATAAGGCAGAAACCATTATTTTGGTCTGATCGGACAGGAATATATTAACATAGTTTCCATCCGATTCACAATAGAGAATCTCATTTATTGGCACAAGATGAACGTTATCAAATGTTTTGATGATGATCTTGTTTATCCTGTTTTCATCAGGTGTAAGATGTTCTTTCAGGTTTTTCAGTTGAACATTAAAGTCTTTCAGGATGATATTTTCTGCTTTTTCAACTGCAGCGATCAGGTCATCAGGATCAAGGGGCTTGAGCAAATAGTCGATGGCACTGAAGCGAAACGCTTTAATAGCATACTGATCGAAAGCTGTGATAAAGATAACCTTGAAATTAATGCTGTCCAACTTTTCTAAGAGATCAAAACCGGTTCCGTCACCCATTTTGATGTCCAACAGTACAAGGTCGGGCTTGTTCTTTGTAATGGTATTAATTCCAGATTGAACACCGTTGGCACTTCCTACAAGGGCAACATTGGGACAAAACTTTGTAATCACCTTTTCAATGGCTGAACGTTGGTAATCCTCATCATCGATGACTATTGTCCGAAGCATTTTAATTCTTGATTTTCCTGTAAAATTAAACATATTGCCCGGAAATAGAAATTTATTCAAATCAAATATTACTGCTGTTTTTTGATAAATCGTTTTGTTGTTGAAGATTTCCCAATGTTAAATTTGCAGAAATAAATTCCATCATTCAAATAAGAGGCATTCCATTCCAACTGATGCAATCCTTGAGATAAGGCTTGGTAAGTTGGAGGTGCTACCTTGACTCCCAGTGTATTGTAAACGTCAATAATCACTGTTCCCTGCTCTTCCAGGATAAATTCAAAAGTTACACTTTCTGAAACCGGATTTGGGTAAATTTTCAATGATTCAAGATTGGGTTTGTTTTCATTTAGATGTGTAACAGTTCCGCCACCATTATTTGTGTGAAGGATCAAACCATTAGGACCGACGGCCCAACCATTTAGGCTGTCTGTAAAGAAAATGTCAAATATTGAATTGTCAGAATATTGTGTATCCCACGTTGATCCACCATTGTTAGTGTATAATACTGACTCATCCCCATACGGACGACCTATCCACCCTTCTTCAGGTGACAGGAAAAACATTGAACCCACATATTCATCATAAATATTCTCCCAGGATTCAGCTCCATCAGTCGTTTTATATAGTCCTGTCATATTGTAACCTAAACATGATGAATACCCAATATCTTCAGTTATGAAATGTAGGATTTTAATTCCTTCATTAGGAGAAGATGCTCCCATCCAAGATAATCCTCCATCATTTGTCTTCATTATGGAATGACCAGAAAACCCACCTCCTCCTTGCCAGAAATAACTTACAAATCCAACATCAGAATTAATAAATTCAATTAAGCTGGGCGTAATAGTACCGGAGCCAGGAGTATAACCACCTATGGAATCAACAAATTGCCAATTTGTGCCTCCATTTTCGGTTTTATACAGACAGGAAGGTTCAGACATATTTCCATAAAAGTTTTCCAATAAAAAACCTTCATTTTCATTTATAAAATCGAAATCTATGGTTCCTAAACTAAATAATTGCCAGTTGATACCGCCATCTTCTGTTTTAAATAACTGAGAACCTTCTGACCAGATTAGGTGTCCCCAACCTGTTAAGGAATCAATAAAATAGAATTTTCCTGATCCATAAGGCGGACTTGAAATACTATCCCATTTTGAACCTCCATTTGTTGTTTTGTAAATCACACCATAAGCAGTTGTTGAATCGGCATAATTGCCATAGACCCAGCCAATGTCTTCATTCAAAAAGAATACATCTTTCAAACTACTATTTGTATTAACCGATTGTGAATACCATTGGCTATAGGATTGTAAACCAATGATAATTGTTGCTGTAAAAAGTAGAAGTTTTTTCATGATAATCTCATTTAATGTTTCCTTCAAAAATATGGGAAAGATGAGATTGAAATCAGGCTAATAGATGAATGCCGGAGATAGATTTGTAAAAGTCTGTGTTTGGAACATAAGCGATAAAGTGTCAAACGATGGCAGAAAAAGTAAGCATTGATTGAATGATGTTTCAGTATGCGGCACAACGGATGGCGCTATGCTGCGTACCGCTTTAATGTATTTAATTTTTCTGTTTACAGATATATTTAATTAATACGTCTAAACGTCATATTTACAACTAATTGCGGTATGCAGTATGAGCGCGTGTTGGCAAATCGTATTTTATAATCCTTCATTTGGTCTATAGTTTCCTAAAGCAATTTGATACATTTCTTCGTTAATGATTCTATCATCAGG
>NIVA01000079.1 GCA_002254335.1 Bacteroidetes bacterium 4572_114
CTGACAACTGTCCACCCAAAGATTTACTTCTTAGGTTAAACTCATCCATTAATAAACAGTTGTGATTAATTAGCCCCTCCATATATATTCCCAAAACAAAGACCCCCTCTAACTCCCCTTTCCATCCATACGGACTTGCTTCGCTTCGTACGGACTCCCTTTGGTCGAAGGGGGAGGATGCCACCACCCAAGGCCAAAGAGCAGACTGGGGCGAGGAAGCCTCCCTTCCCTTCCTGTCCGCCGTTTCGCCGAGGCAGACGGGAAAGCAGGCAGGCAATCGGGCATCTGACCAATAATATCAACCACCACCAATTCTCTACCACTCCACCCCTCCATTCTTCCATCCCCCTATTTATCCTTCTTCTTATTCCCAAAAGGAATGGTAATCCCAAGCCAGGGCAGGGCGATAAGGTTACTACTGAAGGGGATGAACAGCCCATAATCCAGGCCGGCCTTTTTAATTATTTGCCTCCCTCCAAATGATAATATTACCATAGGTTCACCATTTGCCTGGATATAATAGTTCTCTGAAATAATGTACCCCCTGGCCCCGGTGCGAAACATAAAATTAATGTTTATCATTGGCGACTTTGCCCATTCACCACCTGCATAACCATAACCTAAACCAAAGCTAACATTATTATCCCTCGACCCGAAGGTTGTGATTCCATATAAGATACCAAACCCTGGATCTTCTCCACCTACCACAGTTCCAACTAAAGCGCCTGCACCCAGGTTGAAGTTCTCTTTTTTAACCGGTATAGAAACTTTTGGTGTTAACCACACTGGTGTGGGAGTACCGCCAAAAAAGAACAACGGGACCAATCCGCCACCAATTGAAATATTATTTGTAATTCCAACGGCAAAGGAGTTGACCAATACCCACACATTCTGGTAATATCCCTCGCCTTTTTTCAGGCCATAGCCATTTGGCGAATAGAAATAGCGCGTTGCCTGTGGGTTGTCCATCCAATATTTGCCGCCCTTCATTTTTTGCAGGTTGATGGCATGCATCTCTTTGATATCAGTTTGTAGAAATGTTATCTCGCCCAATTTTTCTGATTGAAAAATGAGTTTTTCCGAATCTTGCGAAAGGATGTTCCCGATGTAGGTGTTCCCATTGCTTGTTTCGATGTGGTAAGTCAGGGTGTCTGGTTGATTTTGGGCATTACAATTAAATGCTGTTAGGATGAATGCCATCCCCAAAATGAGATGACAAAACCTAATTTTTATTTTCATGGCAATAAATTTTTTGTGAATAATTCAATAAAGGTAATAATTTATTGCCCAACTCATTAGAAATTAATCTTTAATGCACCTTACAGCAGTAGCAGAGTTCCATGTGCCTAAATTGCGCAATATTGCATCAGTTCATCCCATTTGAACAAGCCCCCACGCATATTGCATAAATCCGTTGAATTTCCATAGCAATACTTTTCTATCGTCCCGTTGTTGGTTTGTGTTTGGTTTCCCATAATCATTACCCCCACATTCAGGTTTTCCTTCATCCAACATTGCCCGCCAACCTGGATTGTATGATACAATTGATCTTCGTAAAGCAACGAATCCAATCCCGGACAAGCAATGTTTACAGCAAATTGCATGATATATTCCTGGCTCATCTCAGGCGATTTTACCATGCCCGATCCTCCTAATTCAGAATAGGCAATCATCAAAAGTTCGTCGCCCATCTCAAAAGGTAGCTCCCCTAACAATTGTAAAGCTTTAAATGAAGGATATGGAACGGTTTGCCCCGAATGGCCCAGGCTGATGGATTGTCCTGCTTTTCCGTGGTTACAAAGCATTTTAATGGTTTTTGTATGCCCATCACAACTTGCTGTAAGGAAATAACATTTTTCATTACCAGGAGTGAATAAAAATGTGTGCGTACCTGCATCCAATACTTTATTTGAAGTGAGGAGGTTCTGCCCCAGGAGATTTGATACTATCATTTTAATCAGGGATGTCCCGGGCACATGAAGTTGTACCGATGTTTTATTTTTGAAAGGATTGGGGTAGTTTTGGTGCAACTTAAATACAGGGTTTTGTTTTATTATCTCACTTTCAATCCCTGTGATAATAAGGGTAAGTGTGAGGTCGGGTGGATAAAGGGTTACTTCACCACCTTGTGATACGTTTCTTATGATGACGCTATCCAACGAAACCGCCTGCCCGTTGTTGTCACCCGTAAATGATAACTCTATGTTTTGGCCCATCAGGCTTGTGGCAAGTATGACAACAATCATTGATAAAATAAATAATGCCTTTTTCATAGTTTTAAGTTTTTAAGGCTAAATATTTAAGTTGCTGTAATGTAATTCATTATGTTGAGTTGTGTATAAACCGTAGCCCTTCGACCAAAGGGAGTCCGTACGAAGCGAAGCAAGTCCGTATGGATGGAAAGGGGGGTTAGAGGGGGTCTAATGATAGTGGACGTTAGATATGTAACTGTTAATAGGTAGCTAAATAATTACAAACCGAACAGCTTTACAGGTAATGAAAATATTTACTCAGGGTCAATATTTGTTGTTATTTTTGTAGCATCAAAATTTTCAGGATTAACTAAATTAATTTAAACAAAAATGAAGGAGCTCTTACTAACTACTATGCTCATCTGGCTTGCTTTAGCGGCCTTCTCACATACCACCTTCGACCTCCGGGACGTAAACGGGGTTAACTACGTTACTTCAGTTAAAAGCCAACAAGGTGACAACAACGGTGTGATTAATGATCTCTTGAGTATTTTTCTTGGTAGGAAAATCCTGACATAAAAGACTTCGTTTAAACCTAACATGTTATAAAAACCTGTTAGGTTTTTTTATATAGAAACATTACAAATGTCAAAAATCTGTTTTTGATAGATTTGTTTCTTTAATTTGTAGCTCACTAAAAAACTAATATTTAACTCAATAAAAACAGGTAACCTCCCTATCAGATGAAAAAATGTATCCCGCTTCTGTTATTTTTGTTTTTAAACTTCTCTGCCATTTCACAGGAGTGGAGCGAACTGGTGAATGTATCCAATATGGAAGGGATTGACTATTTCCCGGATTTTTGTATCGACAATAACAATGTAATTCATTGTGTTTGGTCGCATAAAGTAAATAATGACCAGATTATTGTCTATTATGCAAAATCCACTGATGATGGTATGAATTGGTCAAGTCCGGAAAATATATCATTTAATGGAGATGTTTGGTGCCTACATCCACATATAGTGTCAGATTCACAAAATCACCTTTTTGTGACTTATGATTATGATACCGGATCTACTTCCCAATCCCTAGTATTTCTTAAAATGTTTGATGGTAATAGTTGGAGCAATGCGGATACGGTAAGTGAAGGCATGCCGGGTGCATTTAAAAACACCATGAATATTGATTATAGTAATAGGGTATATTGCTTTTGGTATAACGGCGCATTAACCGGGTATTTTTATTACAGGTATTTTGAAAATGGCATCTGGAGTCAAACATTATGCCCATACTCAGGCAACAATCATATTGTTGTTTTGGAAACTGTTATTGATCCTTTCAATAATGTTCATTGCCTTGGAGCTTTACATATTGGGCTAAATTATGATGAGCAGGCATCATATTTTATGTTTGACAATGAAAATAATATCTGGAGCGACATATGTGAAGTAAGTGGAAAGTCATCTGGTATGGACGCAGGGATAGACATTGACATTATTAACTATCCGCATATTACCTGGAGGCAAAAAACCTACCTGACGGGGCCCAACAATGATAGCACCATGTATCGGTTTTTTGATGGCAACACATGGAAAGAACCTGAATTAATAGTTGAAGACCCTTATAACCAAAAACTGCAAATTACAAATAATAAAGTTTATATTTTGAATTGGGAGAAAGGAGACCCATTAAACAATATTGTAATTTATGAACAGAATAACTCTGGAAACTGGATTGGTGAAATAGTAATTTCAGTTGAAATAATGGTGCCGGAAAAACTCTTATCACAAGATTTCACCCACCATTTGTTGTTATACGGAATTATTGAGGATAACAATTATGAAATTTACTATATGAACAAAGAAATTGATACTACAACCCAAATATTACATGAAAATTTTTCATTAGACAAAGTCAATATTACCCCTAATCCATTTAGAAATGCTACAAGCATATCATTTACCATTTTAAAACCAGACTTTATAAGTTTGAACATTTTTGATCTTGCAGGTAGACATGTAACAACATTAATGAATGAATTTAAAATACCGGGAAATTACAATTTGTTATGGGATGGTAACGATATAAATGGGAATGTTGTAAACAGCGGACTTTACCTTGTCCGATTACAATGTGGTAGGAATATTTTAACTCGTTCGGTTGAGTGTTTAAAAAAATAAAATTAATACCTTAAAAATTATCATTATGAAGAAAGTAATTGGATATACTTTAATTTTTATGTTTTTTGCTAGCCTTGTTTATTCTCAGGAAAAGTATGCTGTGCTGATTTGTGGCGCACCTGTAACAATCTCTTCAGGTGATGAACAATCGTCTTGTTACAATACCAATACTGATGGTTATTACCATTGGACAGAATTTTGGGCTGAAATTTACAATACATGGGAATTGCTAATAAAACCTGTTAATTTAGGTGGGAAAGGTTTTAAAAATGACAATGTTTATGTATTGTATGCTGACGGAACCGACTTTTCAATATACGCTGCCAGTTGGATAGCAGATAAATATAACCCACAAGTAAGCTATCCGTTAATAATTCCACCACCAGCTGGGCAGATAACAAATTATGCCGCAACTGCCCAAAACGTTGAAATGGTTTTTGATGGCCTGGCCTTTGGTCAGGGAGAATTTCCACAACTAACCGAGGATGACTTTTTGTTCGTTTGGACTTTTGGTCATGGTATTTCTGGCCCACCTGAACAATATAATTCCTACATTCTTTTATATCCGGGGGGAGAATATAGTGATGAAGATTTTGCCGAGAAAGTCAACCAAATTTCCTGTAATAAAAAAGTATTCTGGTTGTTGCAGTGCCATTCCGGAGGGTTTATCGATAGCCTTGAAGGCAATAATACTATAATAAATACATCAGTACCCTATGGTGTAATTGCAAATGTTGCTGATGACCTACCGGTTTTTGAAAACGAAATCATAGACACTGTTTATCATCACACTGAGGTTTATTTCCATTTATATTCTTCTGAAAACCAGGCAACACCAGATGGAAGGACTATTTACAATAATCAACCATTATCTGAAGCAGATAAAAATAATGATAATATCATAAGTTTCTGGGAAAATAAATTATGGGCAGAGGATCATGAATCTGTCGGTGATAATCCTCAATTTTCAGACCTTGGTAATCTTGGATTAAATACATCACTACAGTACCCCACCCTTCTTTATAAAGATATTATTGGATTAAATTTACAGGTTAGTCATCGAGGAATTGTCGGCATTTCAAAAACCATTCATGTTACACCTGGACATGAATTGTCTTTTCTGGACAATGCAAATGTACATTTGCTGAATGACTCGAAGTTAATAGTAGATGCCGGGGCAACCCTCGTGATTAATGATAATGACACAATTTATGGCGCTAACCTGCAGAACCAGATTGTTGTTAATGGAAACATTGTGATTGGCGAAAACGTATGCTTTACTTCAGACAGTGAACAAGGAATTGAATGGCAGGGTCTTGAACTCAACAACCATAATCTCATTGTTTCGCTTGAAAATGTTGATTTTAATAACAGCAACTTAACCGGTACCCCAAAATCATTAACATTAAACAACTGCGATTTTTCAAATGCCAGCCTTGCAGTTGGGGCAGGTAATGTCTTCATAAAACAGGGCATTTTTACGGATGCTTTTGCGGAAATCTATTATGCTGCTTTGGAAAATACTTATGCAACCATTACAAATTGCAACTTCGATGGGGATAATAATACGGAAAGCGGTATCATCATTGAGTCTTACCCTATCTATACCATTTCCGGGTGCACGGTTTCAGGTTACACGGGCAACGGTGTAGAGATATCCAATTCAGGAGATGCAACAACCGGTGCCCAACTCATAACAGATAATATCATCACCGGAAACGGTACTACTGGAGGAACTACAGCCGGTTTATACATTTACCACAGCTATGCTGATGTTGATAACAATGTGGTGGTGTCATACAACCCCCATGGTATACAATGTTTAAACAACAGTCAGGTATCAATTACTGGTAACCGGCTGGCGGAATATGACTATGAAACCCAACAGATACGTGATAATGAAGTGAATCAGGTTTATGCCACAAGGGGGAGTTTTCCACTTATTGTGAGATGGAATGCTATTGTGGACGAGGACAACGATTGCCTTTTTTATTATGCTTCAACTGATGAAGAACCTCCCTACGATGTGAAATACAACTACTGGGGCGAAAACTTCAATGCGGCCCAAGACTTATGTCCTTTACAATATTTCGACTATCTGCCTGTGTGGGACTTGCAGCCTGGTATTGCCCCGATAGAAAGTGATGCACTGGCCTTTGAAAATGCAAATGCTTTGGTGGGCTCAGGAAATTACAACCAGGCAGAAACTGCATATCAGCAAATTGTTAATACCTGGCCCGAATCAAAGTATGCCCTGGCATCACTAAAAGAGTTGTTTGCCCTTGAGCATGTAGCAGGCGACGATTATACTTCTCTTAAAAACTATTACCTTGATATCGATCAAAATCCAGAGCTTCAAAAACTGGCCCGGCACCTGGAAGCCTTCTGTGATGTAACCCTCGAAAACTGGCAACCGGCAATCGAATGTTTTGAAGGTTTTATCCAAAACCCCAACTCATACGAAGATTCTATTTTTGCCATTATTGACCTTGCACATACATACGTACTAATGGAACTTAGCGGGTATAAATCAGGATTTACCGGGGAATTCAGCCAGTATAAATTTAACACTCTACAAGATTTTGAAAACAGCAGGGATTACCACATACAATTGCTTTTTAATAGTAATGAAAAGGAAGCTTTATCAGGTCAGGTACCAACAGACGACATAGGCCAAAACGGATTCATTATTCAAAATAAGCCAAATCCATTTTCAGGGTCAACAAAAATTATTTTCGATCTGAAAGAAGCTGCCGAAGTCGGCATTGTTGTTGTCAACCATCTTGGTGTAAAAAAAGAAATCATTTCATTGCCTTGGGTAAATAAGGGAATCCATCATGTGAATTTTACTGCTAACGGATTATCGGATGGCATTTATTATTGCTCACTCAAAATTAAGGGCAAGATTGTGGACACACAAAAAATGGTTTATATTAAATAGAATTTTGTTTTTGTTTATTAATCTTATACTAATTAAAATGAATTTTATTATGAAAAAGCTCTTACTAACTACCATGCTCATTTGGCTTGCTTTAGCGGCCTTCTCACAAACCACCTTCGACCTTCGGGACGTAAATGGTGTAAATTACGTAACCTCGGTTAAAAGCCAGCAAGGCGGCACCTGCTGGACCTTTGGTGCCATGTCGGCCATGGAGGGCAACCTGCTGATGACCGGCAACTGGGCCGCCGCAGGTGAAGTTGGCGAACCTGACCTGGCCGAGTACCACTTAGACTGGTGGAACGGCTTTAACCAGAACAACAACGATGACATCGACCCACCTTCGGGCAGCGGCCTGGAAGTTCACATGGGCGGCGATTACCGCGTTACCTCAGCCTACCTTACACGCAACGAAGGGGCCGTGCGCGACATCGATGGGCAATCGTATAGTTCCCCGCCAGCAAGGTCAAATCCCGATTGGCACTATTATTATGCCCGCGACATCGAATGGTTTACCATTGGCGATAAACTGGAAGGCATCGATATCATCAAACAAAAAATTATGGAAGAGGGTGTTTTAGGCACCTGTATGTGTTACGACGGACAATTCATGTCAAACTATATCCACTACCAGCCACCATCAAATACCCTCGACCCAAACCATGCTGTTTCTATTATTGGCTGGGACGATAACAAAACCACACAAGCGCCCCAACCCGGTGCATGGCTCGTGAAAAACTCCTGGGGCGATTGGTGGGGAATTGGCGGATATTTTTGGATTTCCTATTACGACAAACACTCGTGCCGCAACCCCGAAATGGGGGCCATCTCATTTCAGGATGTAACACTTCAGGAATATAAAAACACCTATTACCACGATTATCACGGCTGGCGCGACACTAAAGAGGACATTTCTGAAGCTTTTAATGCATTTGAAGCGATGGAAAATGAAGCGTTGACAGCAGTGAGTTTTTTTACCGCTGTGCACGATGTCGTTTATACGGTTACCATTTATGATGATTTTATTGGTGATGAACTTCAAAATCCCATAGCCAATATCAGCGGGACAATCGAATATTCCGGTTTTCATACCATCGACCTCACGGCACCGGTAAACCTGATGGAGGGAAATGACTTTTACATTTATGTCTCCCTTTCTGATGGAGGGCATCCTTACGACCGTACTTCGGAAGTGCCGGTTTTGTTGGGTGCCGATTATCGTGTTTTGGTTGAATCGGCTGCCAATCCCGGCGAAAGCTATTACAAAATGGGCGGCGATTGGTTGGATTTTTACGATTACGATGATCCGTCAGGCTATCAAAATACTGGCAACTTTTGCATCAAAGGGTTAACTGTTGAGCAAACAGCCATGCCCTCCTCTTTCGACCTGAGGGATTACAATGGTGTAAACTACGTTACTACCGTAAAAAGCCAGCAGGGCGGTACTTGCTGGACACATGGATCGCTGGCGGCAATGGAAGGAAACTTGCTAATGACAGGCAATTGGGCAGCGGCCGGCGAAACCGGTGAACCCGCACTTGCCGAATATCACTTAGACTGGTGGAACGGCTTTAACGACCACTTTAACGAAGATATGGACCCACCATCAGGTAGCGGCCTTGAGGTACACCAGGGTGGCGACTACCGTGTTACAACAGCCTACCTTTCGCGTGGCGAAGGCTCGACCCGTGAAATTGATGGGAACACTTACAGCTCACCACCGGCAAGGGACGACCCATCCTATCACAAATATTACCCACGTGATGTGGAGTGGTACACTGCCGGTGAAGACCTCGAAAACATCGACCTTATAAAAACCAAGATAATGCAGTATGGCGTAATGGCCACGTGTATGTGTTATGATGGTCAGTTTATTTCTAACTATATCCATTATCAGCCGCCTTCAAGTACGCTTGATCCAAACCACTCTGTTGCCATTATTGGCTGGGACGATGACAAGGTAACCCAGGCACCCGAAAACGGGGCATGGCTCGTAAAAAACTCATGGGGCACCGGTTGGGGCAACAATGGCTATTTCTGGATTTCGTACTACGATAAATGGGCCTGCCAGGAACCTCAAATGGGTTCGGTTTCATTTGCCAACGTTGAATTTTTCGAGTACGATAAAGTTTATTACCACGATTATCACGGATGGAGGGATACTAAGGAAGATTGTTCGGAAGCGTTTAATAAATTTGTTGCCACCTCTGGAGATGTACTCGCCGCGGTTAACTTTTTCATTGCTGTTGATAATGTGGATTATACCATAATAATTTATGATGATTACAATGGCGGCAACTTGCAAAATGAACTTGTAACCGTTTCGGGACATTATGATTTCCAGGGGCTGCATACGGTTGATCTTCCCACACCGATTGACCTGACCCAGGGAGATGACTTTTATATCTATCTGCAACTTTCAGGTGGGGGCATGCCCTACGACAGGACCTCGGATGTACCTGTTTTGTTAGGTGGCGATACCAGGACTATTGTTGAGTCGGCTGCCGACCCCGAGCAAAGCTTTTACAAAGATGGTGGGGCCTGGGTGGATTTTTATGATTATGACGATCCCTCAGGATTCCAGAATACCGGTAACTTCTGCATAAAAGGCCTTGCAAGGACGGCTTATGGAATGGAGATTAAAAGTATAGAAATCCTCGACCCGACCGGCAA
>NIVA01000080.1 GCA_002254335.1 Bacteroidetes bacterium 4572_114
AACAACCTTTGCCCGGTTTCGTATAACCACATATACCGGGGTAGGGTACTTTGGGCTTGCAACCGACGGGGAAGTAGAAGATTACGAAGTAGAAATTCAGGCACAGGCCCAGGGGGGGGGTGATGGTGTCTTGATTTTTCATAAAGAACTCCCGGGCCAGCTTGGGATATATTTGATGAAATCGGATGGTACCGATGAATCGCAACTTACCGACCATGGCTGGTTTGGCCAGGGATCGCCAATTACCGAAAAAATAGCTTTTGGCGAATATTATAATGATGGTATCTGGACAGTAGGAAAATTTGGTGGCCAGGAACAATTGACCGATTTTGGCAATGGCCCCACATGGTCCCCCGATGCAAGTAAGATTGCCTTTTTCGATGGCACTGTCATAGGTGCTGATCGTCGTATATGGGTGATGGATTCAGATGACCCTTCCACAACAACACAAATATCCAATGCCCCCGGCAGCTTCCCAAAATGGTCACCCGTCGATAGTTTGATACTTTTTCATGGTGAAGTTGGTACCGGGATTTGGCAAATATATTCGGATGGCTCGGGCGAGGCCCTGCTATATTCCGGTGGTGGCTGGCCAACATGGTCGCCCGATGGTGCCCGGATTGCATATACCAATTTATTGGATAGTTGTATTTATATTATGAACGCTGATGGTTCAGACAAAACAAAACTTTCTACCGAAAAAGGCATTTTGGCCAACTGGGCCCCCGATGGTGCCAGTATTGCATTTGAACATGCGGTTGACGGTGGTATTTGGACCATCGGTGTAGATGGCGCCAACGAAGTTCAACTCAACGCCGATGGATATGCCCCTTGCTGGCTCTTCAGTGCCCCAAGTGCCATAATTAGCGGAAAAGAGTGGCTTGCATTGCAGCAAAACCCTGATGGGTCATGGGGAAATTGTTGTTCCAATTATGTATGTACCGTGGCAAAAACCGGTTTAGCTGTTCTTAAGCTTGAATCCAATGCCATTGAAGCTGGCTATTACCCAATCGACGATACTTACGTGTTTTATCAAAACGTGAGGGACGGGCTGGACTATCTCCTGGCAAATGCGCATATTATAAATATTGGCCCACAAACTAACGGCAACCCCGACACGGATGGTGACAGCCTTGGGGTTTATTTCGTTTCCCCGTCAGGTACTTGCGAAAGTTGGCACACACGCGAAACATATGAAACAAGCATTGTTGCCATGGCGATTGCCTGTAGCACATTTCCCGATTCTATTGTTGATGTTGTGGGCAGCGCGGTTTATGGCTGGACCTATTTGGAAGTATTGGACGATGTGGCCGATTATATTGCCTGGAGCCAAACTGATGCAGGTTTTGGCCGTGGCGGATGGAATTATATCCAACAGGACAGTAACGACCCGACAGGCGATCCGTATGAGGATTCCAGGAGCGACCAGTCAAATTCAGGATATGCCACACTTGGGCTTGCTTATGCCGAGGCAGACTTGCCCTGGGGTTTTGGGGCACCGCTCCCAAACGCCATTACAATCCCCAACTTTGTAAGGTCCGAATTAAATATTTGGGTAAACAACATTCAGGACCCTGTTGATGGTGACGCTAATGATGGGGGGTCGCACTATGAAAGTATTGGTGATAGCTGGGGTGCAAATATGCTGAGGACCGGCAATCTGATCCAACAAATGGCATGGCTTGGCGATGTGCCAACTACACCGAGGGTGGTAGCGGCACTAGATTATATGGAGCTGCACTGGTACGATATCGGGGATCCGGGATGGATGGGGCCGGGAATGTCGCCCACAGCAGGATATCAGGCAATGTACACCACCATGAAGGGATTGGAAGCGTTGGGGGTTAAGTATGTCGATTGGCCGGCCAATACCATCGACTGGTATCTGGATTTTAGGAATACTTTGGTTGCAGAACAAAATTCAAATGGCTCATGGCCTTCTTCATGGTGGGACGATGGCGAGCAAATCCTGTCAACCGAATGGGCACTCCTGACTTTACAGGCGATTATTGTCCCTCCTCCCGAACTGCCCGACCTTGTGGTTACCGAAAAATATGAAGTTTGGGTCGATGAACCTTACTACCAGGTTTATTACCAAGTTACAAATGCCGGTAATGATGTGGCCCCCATCAGTATTGTCGGGCTTGAAATAGATGGTGTTTTTATCGACACCGCCTGGGTGCCGGCCTTGCTCCCGGCAGGAACCTACAACAGCCATTTCGACACTCTTATAATTCATACTTTTGGTAGCGATACAATAGTTGTTTGTGCTGATTATTATGATGATATTGTTGAACTGAACGAAGCCAACAATTGCAATCACAATACCTTGCCATGCTACGACTTTGGTGATGCACCTGATGATTCGCTGGTTCCGGGCTATCCTACGCTCCTCGCCAACAATGGTGCATTTCATCAGATATTGCGGGGCTATTACCTCGGCAGCAGTATTGATCAGGAATTTGACGGGCAGCCAACTTACCTCGCCGATGGGGATGATTATGATGGCAATAATGATGAACAGGGGGTTGCGTTCCCTTCCGGGATAAGTGCCGGGACTACCACAACAATATCAGTTACCGCTTCTGCACCCGGCTACCTTAATGCATGGATAGATTATGATATAAACCAGAGTTGGGCCGATCCGACCGAACAAATATTTACCGACGAACCTCTTGTTGCCGGAGTTAATATGCTTACCTTTAATATACCGGCAGGAACCGGGGGGACTTACACTTTTGCCCGTTTCCGGTTTTGCAGCGTTCCCGGATTGTCCTTTGATGGCCCTGCGCCCGATGGCGAAGTAGAGGATTATGATATTGAAATAGAGGAAAGTGCAGTAAGCAAGATGCATTTCCCACAATGGCCCGATTTGGATACGACCGGTGTTGATGTTTATTGTATGGGCGATGTGTTGCTTGCCGATGATTTCCTTTGCACCGAAAGTGGTTATATTACCGATATTAATATATGGGGCAGCTGGCTTAATGATATTGTCCCGCCTCTCGCTGAAATGCCTGATGTTAAACTTAGCATCTGGTCCGACAATCCAAGCGGGCCAAATGGTCATAGCGAACCTTTAGACCTTCTTTGGAGCCGTACATTTATCCCGAACGATTACAATATGTTCGAGTATGCCCCGGTGCCCAACGGCGAATGGTTTTATTGGCCACATTATGGTGAAGCAGTATTTCCGGGAGATTGGAAAGTGTTTGAATTGGATTTCCTTGTTCAGGAAGAAGAAGCTTTTGTACAGGACTCTGGCACTATTTATTGGTTAAGCGTAAACGCAATTGCAAAAGAGGGAACAGACTACTTATTTGGCTGGAAGAGTAGCCAATATCATTTCAATGATTTTGCTGTGTGGCAAACTTATGCACCAACATGGAATATGCTGTGCTATCCCGAACAACATCCTCTAAAAGATACTTGTATGGATTTGGCTTTCAACATTAGTGGTTATCCAACACACTCAGATAAGTTTGACTGGGGCGATGCCCCCGATGGGCCATACCCCACATTAAAATCTTCAAATGGCGCCCATCACAGCCCTGATGGTCTTACGTTCCTCGGATTACTGATAGATACCGAAAATGATGGTATCCCCGATTTTTATGCCCTGGGGGATGACCTCGACAATATAGATGACGAAGATGGTGTGCAGTTGACCAGTTCGCTGATACCCGGCGGGGCAACAACCATCGACATTGTAGCAAACGGAAATTGCCTCCTTAATGGTTGGATAGATTTTTATAATAACGGAAACTGGACAGATCCACCTGATCACGTGTTTATTGATGTGGCCCTTTCCCCAGGGGTAAATTCCATGAGCTTTAATGTTCCTGCAGGGGCCTTGCCGGGCGATGCCTATGCACGTTTCAGGGTTAACGGCAGTGGCGGGATATCTTATGATGGATATGGCTACGAAGGGGAAGTAGAGGATTACAAATTCCTTATCATCGACACAATCCCCAACAATAAATCCGGCAATCCGCAATACCCCGATCCCAATGGCTGGGACATAAACATTACATATCCGGCCGAACTTGGCGACGACTGGATTTGCAGCGAGAGCGGCCCGGTGTCCGATTTCCATTTCTGGGTATCATGGTTGGATGATGAAATTCCTGATGAAATTGGAAACGCAATCGAACATTTTACCATTTCAATATATAGCGATATACCCGCCGGTCAAAGCCAGACAGGTTATAGTACGCCTGGAGATATGCTATGGACCCGCAATTTTGTACCTAATGAATTTAGTTACCAGCCTGCTTTCGATCATTTGCAGGGGTGGTTAGATCCTTACATGGGCTTTGCCGATCCAATAAACCATTACGGTTGTTACCGGATTGATATTGATAATTTTGACGAGCCCTTTGTCCAGGAAAAAGGAACGGTTTACTGGCTTGTGATAACTGCAAACCTTATAACCGGAGGCGGAGGGGCCAACACTATTGTTGTAACCCTCGATGGGGTAAATCCAAATATCCAGCCTTATGAAACATGGGAAGAGTCAGGTGTGATTTTAAGCTTACAGGATTTGGATGGCCCTGCGTCTTATGGTGTCGATGCTGATAGGATTTGGTTGTATCCGGCCTTGCTCAATTTAGATTTCAGTATGATAGCTGGAACAGTAGTAGGGGCAGAGGTAGATATTATTGATTATTGCGGGACTGGTTGTACAGAGGCAATTTTGTATGATGGGGCAGCGGTGGTTGACCAAAAAGGAAATAGCAGTAGTAATACAAACGAAACATTGTACCTGTCTAACCTTTTGGGATCAAATGTTGACAGGCTGACCGTAACCTCTTACGAAGGTGTAGTGATAGAAATCAGGCTAATTGTTGAAACTGAGGGCGGTGGTTACACGCTGGGTTGGAAAACATCGTTAGACCATTGGAACGACAATGCGGTGTACCATGATCTGTCAGGTGGAAGCGACTGGTATGAACTATACGATCCGATTTCTGACAGGAATATCGATATGTCGTTTATCATTACAGGCCAATCAGTGCAGCCCGAAAACTTAGACTTTGGCGATGCGCCAGATGAGCCATACCCGACGTTGCTGGCAAATGATGGGGCACGCCACATATACAATCCTGACATTTTCCTTGGCAATTTGATCGATACAGAATTTGACGGCATTCAAACGCCTGATGCCCTGGGGGATGACAACGACAACCTTGATGATGAGGATGGGGTTGAGCTCTTATGGCCAATCATGGCAGGAAGCCCCTGTAAAATAAAAGTGTCGGCCTCAGTTAACGATGCCTATTTCAATGGTTGGATCGACTTTAATGGAAATGGCTCATGGGCCGAACCGGAAGATCAAATTTTTACTGATAAGGTTTTGATGGCGGGCGACAATTACATCACTTTCATAGCCCCATCAGATGTAGTTTCCGGTTCAACGTTCGCAAGGTTCCGTTTCAGCACTCAACCAAATCTCTCTTACATAGGTAAGGCCGAAGATGGTGAAGTGGAAGATTACCTTGTTGAAGTTGAGGGTTATGGAAACATCAAATGGCAGCAAGGGCCTGATCCTGACCTCCCCGGCCTGCACGATATTTATCCTACAATAATTGCCGACGACTGGCTTTGTGCCGGTGGCGATGTTTTGGATATTCACTGGTGGGGGAATTATGAAACCTCCCAGGGGATGGAAATAAGGGGCGAAGGCATAAGCTATTTTCACCTTAGCATCCACGAGGACAGCGATTGTTTCCCGATTGAACCGGAGATACTTGGTTTCGACGTTCCCTTCTCCTCAATCCAGGAGATAAATACCGGGATGATAAATGCCGAAGGCTCAATAATCTACTTGTATGAGTTTTTCCTCCCCGAACCATTTGCCCAGGAAAAGGGTAAGACATACTGGCTGGATATATCAGCATTCGCCAACGACCCCGAATCTCCGCCAATATGGAGATGGCAGGAAGCAAACAGGTGGTATGAACCCATTTTGTGTGGTGCTGTCGAAAAAACGGACCCGGGGTCCTGGAATACCATTTTCTGGTCAAACCCTGAACCGGGCATGTTTACCGATATGGCATTTATCATTACCTCCGGGACAACAGTGGAACAACAAACAATTGATCTGAACGTAGGTTGGAGCGGGCTGTCAAGCTACCTTGTCCCAATCAAACCGGACGTTACTGATATATTTAGCCCGATTATTGGAAACCTGGAGATTGTGTATAACCTTAGCGGGACCTACTGGCCTTCACAGGGAGTCAACACACTTGGGGATTGGGATGAATACAGCGGTTATGTAATCAAGGTTTTGGCTGATGATTACCTCACCATTTATGGAAATGAAGTATTGAACAAAACCGTGGATATTGCTGCCGGCTGGTCGCTTGTCCCTGTCTTGAGCAAAACAGATGTAGATGCCGTTAATATATTTGCCGGCCATCCCGGGTTTTACCTTGCGAAGGAGGTGGCCGGATCGGGTGTTTTATGGCCAATTTTCAACATCAATTCACTCGGTAACCTTGAAACCGGTAAAGCATATTTTGTTTATTCTACTTCAGCCGGTTCAATTACCTATCTGTCCAAAGGGGAAAATCCCTCATCAGGGGGCGAAAATCCAAGGGCAACAAGTGGAGAAAATAGTGTTATTATCTCACCCTGGAACGATGTATGTAAAACTGCAACTACCCATGTCGTGGCATTCACCAAAGGGGCATTGCCCAGACTAAAAACCGGGGATATAATTGGGGCGTTCACCCAATCGGGTATATGTGCAGGATTGGTTGAATATGCCGAAAATGGGTTTGGGCTTGTCCTTAACGGGGATGATGTTTATACAACTTCTGCCGATGGCTTTGCGCCCAACGAAATTGTCAGGTACAGTTTGTACAGGCCTTCAACAGATCAAACTTTCGGCCTGGAAGTTAAATACGGCCCAACCCTCGACAACAGTGGGCGGTTCCAGGCTAACGGCATGTCGGCAGTGGTTCAGGTTGTTATGTCGCCAACTGATGTTGTAGGTTATACGGGCAGCAATATTCATATCTACCCTAACCCTTCTGAGGGGGTATTTAATATTGATGGCATCCCCGGTAATGCCGAAATTAGCATCTATAATGCTTTTGGCAAGCAAATATATTTTGAAGAGACAAACCCACCGGTCCAAATTGACCTTTCCGGTCAGCCAAATGGGATTTATATTATCAAAATTGTAACGGGATCAGGAACTTACTACGATAAGCTGATCCTGGATTAAAATGCCTTCATCTCCCCAAATGGTATTCCTAATTGGGATGCCCTTTGGGGGTGGTGATAAAACCTGCTACCGAAAGGTAGTGGGTTTTTTTATAGGCAACAGAATATTTAGCCAGTTTCATTTGG
>NIVA01000239.1 GCA_002254335.1 Bacteroidetes bacterium 4572_114
TGTCATCAAAATAAGTAAAGCTCCTATGATGATAAGAAAAGTTAAAAGAATAATTAAAAGAGGCATTTAATATTATTTTTGTGCTGACAAAAGAACAGAAAATTATTGATTGTATAAAATCTGTTTTTCCGGCAAAATTTGTTTTTAATCTTTTTGCAAAACATTCAAGGTTTATTACTGTTCAATTACCAATTATTAGAATTTATGTTCAAAAAATTGAAAAATAAATGGGGCATCACAAATAATTTTCAGTTCTGGTTAATTTTTTTCATTTTTGCCATTGCCGGAAGTTCTACTTTATTTGTAAAACGGCCTGTTTTTAACCTTCTTGGGATCGATTCCACTACTTCTTTATGGATTGTTATTCCTGTATATCTGATTACTATCACTCCTTCATATTTCATTATTTTACTCTTTTATGGAACCATCCTGGGTCAGTTCAAATTTTTCTGGGAATTCGAGAAAAAAATGTTCAGACGGTTTGGTGGAAAAAAAAACAAATCCTGATTTTTTAATAATTTTAACCATTATAAACTGATTATTGAAACCATTCACGGGGTGACTTTACGTTCCCGTTGATAGTCACCCCGTGAATCACACCTGGCACAGAAATTCACGGGGTGACTTTAACCTTGTTCGGAAAAAAATGCCAATATTTGCGAAATAATTCAAAAATTGAAACTGATGAAAACCAATAAATTAATTATTCCAATACTATTTTTATTGATGATTTTCTTTTTTATAGGAAAGTTAAATGCCCAGGAAAAAGCCCTTTATGTTGATGGGTTAAAAAATATAATTGGCGATTACTATAAAGAAAAGGAGTTGTTGCAATTTGCGCAGGACAGCGGATATACATACCTGATGTTTTACAATATCCACTATATACACAAAAATATTTTCGATATTACCGATCCTGCCACATCAACACCTTTGCGCGATTTTTTAGTAAAAGCAAAAACCGAATACGGCGTTTTGAAAGCTGGTGTTGCCGGTGAGACATTTTCACCGTTCTTAGTGTTTCACGATTACAATATGGATCACATTTCCGACCCCAATGCCCGATTTGATATTTATAATATGGAATTTGAATATTGGCATCCTGTGAGCACGGGCGTTGGAGGATACTATTGCGATACATATCTCGACCCTAATGGTTTTCCATGCGATACGGCTGGGGCCTTTGATTTTATTTTGCCCGAATTGCGCCAGATGGATTCGCTGACCAATTTGTATTCCTGGTTAAATTCAGAGATTTATATCGGGAACCCTAACGAATATCAATGCGCCGAAATGGCTGAACGGGTTGATCGCGTGTTGGTGCATTATTACCGGACCTCAGATGTATATGCCAACGGAAACTCCATCTATAATTATAAGAGTTACAGGTTGCCTGCCCTCACCGATTCGGTTACCAGTATCAGGGTCATGCCGATTTTTCATGGAGGGGATGATTTTATGGGGACATGGTTAGAAACCCACCCCGAAGCCCAGGCTTTTGATACCTGGATGAATGGCCAAAACGGCTATGTTGCCGATAATGGTCCCTGGAAAAGTAAAGTTACGATAGATGGATATATTTGGTTTAAATATACAGCCATGCACGATACGGCCCGGTCGCCAAAACCTTCATTAACAGGTAGGCTTGCTTTTCATAATTACACCTCTTATGCCGCAGGTGACGGGGAGTTGTTTATCTATGATTTCCATGAAAATTCATTGACAAACATTAGTTCATCCTGGCCTATCGACAATGAGATAAACCCGCAATTTTCGCCGGATGGAAGCAAATTGGTATTTATGGGATTTAACGAGGGAACCGATGATTGGGATGTTTTTCTGTGGACAGTAGGGTCGGCCTCTAATCCTGAAAACCTTACAAATGCCCGGAATAACAGGGATGAAGACCCGAAGTTTTCGCCGGATGGCAGCAAAATAATTTACAAAGAACGTTATTGGGACGGGGAGTTTAAGTACAGGTTTCAGGAGATGGATCTTGCAGGCGTGATACAGAATACCATTGAACCTTTCAGGAGATGGATCTTGCAGGCGTGATACAGAATACCATTGAACCTCCCGGAGATTACGAAGTCTCCATGCCATTTTATACCGCTGACGGCCTTAGTGTTTTGTATGCAAGAGGTGACGGCGCATCCTCCGATTTATATAAAATTAATACCGATGGCTCCGGCAATACGGCAATCCAACAGGCAAGCGGGGTCCAGGAATATTACCCCATAAACATCGACGATCAGCAATATCTTTTCAGCAGGTGGGTTTCGGATACTGACCACACCGATCAAATATACGTTATTCCGATTGTTATCCGGTGAAAGATGATAATGTCGTTTTTTCGAGCACACGTCCTGGCGGCCAGGGTGGATATGATTTATATATTGGCGACACGGCCACCGGTGAAGTGTGGTCTTTAAATAGTTACCTTTCGGGGATTAATACCTCAAAAGAAGAACTGGGGGCATCTTATACACAGGTCAACCCGTTTACCGATACTATTGCTGAATTTATTAAAACAGATCAGTTCGGTTATGCGCCCGATGCCCAAAAAATTGCTGTTATCAGCAACCCGGTCACAGGATATAATTCCGCCCAATCATTTACCCCTGGCAATACTTATAAGGTCCGTAAAGTGAGCGACACCACCGAAGTATTTAGTGGGGAACTGTTTTCGTGGAACAGTGGAAGTACCCACGGCCAATCGGGCGATCAGGTTTGGTGGTTCGATTTTTCGGCACTCACGGCCCCGGGCAACTACTATATCTCCGACCCTGCCAACAATGCCGGGTCACATCCTTTTTCTATAAATACAGATGTTTATGATGATTTATTGAAGCAGGCGGTGCGTACATTTTACTACCAACGTTGCGGCATGGCCAAAGAGGTTCCCTATGCTGAATCCAACTGGGTTGATGTTAGTTGTCACCTCGGCGTGGAACAGGATTTGGATTGCCGCCTTGTTACCAATCCGGTGGCCTCTACCTCGAAAGACCTTTCGGGGGGATGGCACGATGCCGGCGACTACAACAAATATATTAATTATACCGATGTTGCCGTCCATGATCTTTTATCAGCCTATGAAGAAAACCCTGCCATTTGGGGCGATGGTTATGATATCCCCGAATCGGGCAACGGTATCCCTGATTTGTTGGACGAAATTAAATGGGAGCTTGATTGGATGTTGAAAATGCAAATAGCTGATGGTTCCGTTTTACATAAAGTATCTGCCCTCAATTGGGATGATGCCGAAAGCCCCCCAAGCCACGAATCCACCGTTAGGAGGTATGCCCCGGCAACTGCTTCGGCAACCATAAACTCCTGCGGCGTATTTGCCCATGCGGCCATTGTTTTCAAATCTTTGCCAATTACTTCCATGCAGGCTTACGGCGAGGAACTTGAACAGGCAGCAATATCAGCCTGGCGATATCCCATCTTCTTACGATAATGCAGGTTTTGTAAATGCCGATGGCGAAGATGCTGAATATACACAATATGCAAACATCGTAAGTGCATCGGCATATCTGCTTGTGCTTACAGGAAACACAACGTACCGCACTTATTTTGATAATAACTATACTTATACCCACTTATTTGATTGGGATGGTGTTTCGTATAACTATAAAGATACCCAGGTACAGGATGCATTGTTGTATTATTCCCTTTCGCCACTGGCAACTGCTTCGGTTGTTACTGCCATAAAAGATAAATATTTATCCGGTATGGCCAACCAATATAACGACTTTTATCCGCTGAAAGCCTACAACGATAGCACCGATGCTTACAGGGCCTTTTTGGATGAACATATCTGGGGGAGCAATGCGTATAAAAGCAATGCCGGAAGTATGTTTTCAAATTTGTGGGTATATGATATTGATGCTGTAAACGAACAGAAATACCGAAATGCGGCATCCGGTTACATGCACTATATTAATGGCGTCAACCCTCAGTCGTTAGCTTATCTGTCTAATATGGGAAACCACGGGGCCGAAAACTCAGTTCCTGAATTTTATCACATGTGGTTTGCCGATGGTACTGATTTTGACAATGTAAATACTTCGTTGTATGGCCCTGCCCCCGGATTTTTGGTGGGTGGCCCAAACCAGGATTATTCATCACCGGGCAGCCCAATAGAGCCACCTGAGAACCAGCCACAACAAAAATCGTATAAATCGTGGAACACACCTGCCGACAATTCATGGGAAGTTACCGAAAACCAGGACTTATATCAATCTGCTTATGTGAAGCTAATCTCAAAATTTGTGTCCGGATATCACATTTACCAATTTTGCAAATCAGGAGGTAACCCTTGACGGGACTGGTGTTTCCGGTTCAACTATGCTGGATATTTCTGATAACAAATCAGGGACAACAAAATATCCAATATCCATTTTTCTTCCGATCCCAATGCCCCTGTAAATTCATCAAAAAACAGCCAGCCGCTGATTGTTTTCGGGACTGATGCCACAACATCAATCAGTGATCTGGTAATTGACGGGAATGAAGTATTCGACAGCCGTACGGGGTTCAGCGAGGGCCTTGCGGTTAATGGTAATGTTGATGGTTTTGAAATTACTAACAACACCGTGCACGACATTACTAATATTGGTATCGACATGATTGGCCACGAAGGGACATGTGCCGATCCCCTGTTGGACCAGGCACGAAATGGGGTTTGTACCGGCAATACTGTTTACAATTGCAGCTCGGCTTATGCAACCGCTGCCGGGATATACGTTGATGGCGCAAAAGACATTGTCATCGCAAAAAATTGTATATATCAAAATCAATGGGGGGTTGAGATAGGTTGCGAAAATGTTGGGAAAACCACTTCGGGCATCATTGTTAAAAACAATAAGATATATAACAATGCCAGTGCAGGGATTGTAGCCGGCGGTTATTTGTAGCCGGCGGTTATGATTATCCTTCGGGTTCAGGTAAGGTAATTAATTGTGGTTTTTACAACAACACCTGTTTCAACAACGATACCGGCGAATCGTGGAACGGTGAATTGAGCATGACTTATACAGAGAATTGTAACTTTAAAAACAATATTTTTAGCGCAAGCAGCCAAAACGTTTTACTCGTGCTGGATGTTACGCCCTTGAACTTAACCCTCGATTATAATTTGTATTACTGCCCAGGAGGATCGTCCAATGCTGAAATTTATTGGGACGGAACAGATTATACCGGCTTTTCAAACTATGTTGCCGGCACTTCCCAGGATCAACAATCAACGTTTGCCGACCCGGCATTTGCTGACAATGCATTGCCTTCGCCCGATCTTTACCTGCAAAATATTGGCGCCTATGAGTTTAAGTTCCCGGTTTCGTTATTTATTTCAGAGGTTGCCGACCCATCGGATAATTCAGGGGCAAGGTTTGTTGAGCTGTATAACTCAGGTACTTCTGCGATTGATTTTTCTGCCGATACCTGGTATTTATCTGTACAGACCGATGGCTTATCATGGCAGGATATATTGCTCACAGGCTCGGTTGCTGCGGATGAGAAATATGTTATCTCTTACGGAAACGGTTTTTCAAATTTTAATGTTGCTTATGGTTTCGACCCGGATATATCAAGCCAATATATCACAGGCGATGGCGATGACGGCTATTTTTTGTATATTGGAGGGAGCCACTCAACAGGCACTTTGATAGATGCTTTTGGCGTGGTTGATGAAGATGGTACCGGCAAAGGGTGGGGATATGAGGACTCGAAAGTTGTTAGGAAATATAGCATCTCCTCATCAAATAATACATGGGCTTCGGCTGAATGGATCATCCGGCCGCAGGCAGATGTTGCTGACATGACCCCTGATTTTCACCGCGAAAATACAATCTGGGTGGGAACAACCTCAACCGATTGGAATGCCCGTGGTGATAACTGGGACAGCCCGCATGATTTCCCCCCCGATGAAACTGCCAACGTTACCATCCCGGATGTTACAAACAATCCGGTAATCAGCGGAAATGGTTATTGCAACGACCTTACACTTCAGCCGGGTGCGGTTTTATCAATTACCGGGAACCTAACTATTGAGGGCAACCTGCTGAACAATGCCGATGCACCTGGGTTTGTAATTGAATCGGACGGTACAAAAACCGGGTCATTAATTACCGAAGGATCCGTCAGCGGAAGTATCACATCCGAAAGGTATATCCCCGGTTTTGGAGAGGCCGCCAACCATTGGCACTTGTTGTCATCGCCCGTCACAAACCAAAACATCAGCCCCGAATTTGTTAACTTTTATTTTTGGGATGAAATAATAAATACCTGGATCAATAGCAAAGCAAACGGTGGCGCATGGAACGATGATTTCGACAGCCAGTTTAAAGAGGGCAAAGGCTATATGGCATCTTATAAAATCGCTGCAACAAAATCGTTTATTGGTGTGCCCGGTACCGGGACGTATATATCCGGCCAAAATGATATGCCGGCCATAACTTATACATCAGAACAAGGAAACGGCTGGAACCTGTTGGGCAATCCGTATCCATCGGCAATTAATTGGGATTCGATTACAAAAAGTGAAAATATTAATGGCTCGGTGTATGTCCGTGATGGGGCAAACGGGCAATATGTGAACTGGAACGGTTTGGCGGGAAGCCTCTCGGACGGCGAAATACCACCAGGACAGGGATTTTTTGTAAAAGCCGAAGCCACCGGCCAATCAATCACAATAGAAAATGCCGACCGTTTGCACAGCAACAGTAACTTTTATAAGGACAAAAATGGAAATGAAACTGAAAACCTGCTTTCAATAAAAGTTACCGGCAACGGTTATACCGACAAAACTTATATCCATTTCCGATGGGATGCCACCAATGGTTACGATATAAAATACGATGCCTATAAAATATTCGGCATCCGGGAAGCCCCTCAGCTTTATTCGATCATTGGTGATGAAATGAACGCTTCAATTAACACACTGGCTTTCAACACAAATTCGTTTGATGTTCCATTACACTTTAAAAATGGTGGTGCAGGTAGCTATACAATTCTATCCGAAGGCATCGAAAGCTTTACTGGCAC
>NIVA01000081.1 GCA_002254335.1 Bacteroidetes bacterium 4572_114
CTTTTCGTTATTCAAAGATGCGTGTACTGAAACCTGGCAATTATCCATCTTCCCTACAACCCCGGCATATTGACGGGCTAATCCTACGGCTTAGTCCCCCTTTTCAAGATGCGATGTTTCATCAAAAATAAACTCCGTTGGCCGTCCACTTTTTTTCTTTTGCTCTCAGTAGGCTACCTGCTTGCTTCATCGTAATATGGTTTGCACCCTGGTAGCTCCATTTGCTCCCTGATAAGAAATGAATGTACCGTTTGTAGTCGGCGCACTGTAAAAGCCCTTACAGATACTCTATTGCAACCTGTGTACAGCTCTTTCTGTACACCCTGAATACACCATCATACGCTCTGTATATTAGTATATTTAGGCTTTTTTTATCCAAATGCCTGTTTTGGGGCTTAAAAATAAAATTTTTTTTCACTGGCCGTTTTTGCTTCATTATCAAATAATGGCCAAAGCGTTAATATTGGTGCAATATATACTGATAATGAATTATTTATACAACAATAATTTATCTTTTTATTTTAGTAAAGTAGAATTAAACTTTTTTTGAAAATTTCTCAATATTCTGCACAAAATTATAATAATCATTTTCATTAAAAACAAAGATAAGTATTTTTAGCAAACTGCTCCTTTTCTCGCATTAAACAACACTTGATAAACATCATATTATAGCTTGTTAAAAAATAGATATTTGATCTTCAATTAAGAGAATCAACTACTTTATGGACAGATACTAATTAAAGAACCTATCAACTTTGTGAACTGCTGATGGCATGGAAAATACCACAATTTTATCCCCTGCCTTGATATTGAAGTTTCCTATGGCAATATGGCTCTCCCCTCCTCGTACAATCCCCCCGATGATGGCGCCATCAGGGAATTTGAGTTTACGGATAGGTTTTTTGGTGATGGGCGAACCCGGCTTGACCACAAACTCAAATACTTCTGCATCTATACCATGAAGTACTTTTGTGGAGGTTACATTAGATCCCATTGTAAACTGGGCAATGTAACTTGCCGTGATGAGTTTTTTATTGATAACTGTGTCGATGCCAATATTTTGAGAGATATCGATATAGTCGATGTTTTCCACCTGTGCTATGGTCTTTTTTACCCCAAATTTTCGGGCGTGCAAACAGGTTAAAATGTTGGTTTCCGAATTGTTGGTCACAGCAATAAAAGCATCCATATTTTCTATGCCTTCGTCCTGGAGCAATTCAATATCCCGGGCATCACCATTTATTATCAGCGAGTTGGGAAGTTCATCGGTAAGGTTGACGCACCGGTCTTTATCAAGTTCAACCAGTTTAATGTTGTAAGCATCGCCCATCCTTACGGCAGTTTTTCGTCCTATCCTGCCACCACCAACAATCATTACATTACGGATTTCAAAAGTTTTTTTCCCCCCCAATTGTAGCAGGGTTTCTATTCCGCCAGGTTTGGAAACCACATAAGCCATGTCGTTGACCCTGAACTCGTCGTCCCCGCGTGGGATAATGGTTTTAGAGTTGCGGTGTATGGCCACTGCCCTAAAATCGAGGTGGGGGAATTCGGTTGCAATTTGATCTAAATTCTTGCCCACCACTTTTGCATTTTCATCCAACTTAATCATGAAAAGGATAAGTTTCCCATCCGAAAACCTAAAAGTTTCGGTGGCGGCACTTTGTTCCAGTAAGGTAACGATTTCTTCGGCTGCCAATCTTTCGGGGCAAACCAGGTGATCCACCCCCAGGCTATTAAAAATCCCCAGGGTTTTTGGCCCCAGATATTCAGTGTTGGCAACACGTGCAATGGTTTTTTTTGCCCCAAGCTTTTTGCCAATAATGCAGGTCATCAGGTTGATGTGCTCGTCATGGACCACCGAAATCAGTAAATCGGCCCGTTTAATGTTGGCCCTTTCAAGCACTGAAATGCAGGTTGGGCTACCGGCAATGGTCATCAGGTCGGTGTGGGTTTCAACAAGCTTAAGCAAATCAGTGTGTTGATCCACAACAGTAATATCATGATTTCCGTCTGTAAGCAATTTTGCCAGGTGAAAGCCAACCTCACCGTCCCCTGCAATTATGATGTTCATTTTTTTCATTGACATAAGGCCGCGAAAGTATGTTTTTTTAGTAAATCAAATATGATTGTGGTAGAAAGATGGAAAAGTGGAGAAAGGTGGAAAGATGGAAAGATGGAAAGATGGAAAGATGGAATGGTGGAAAGATGGGAAAATTGGAAAATGGAATATTGGAGTGGTGGAGGAATGGAATGGTGGAGTGATGGAATGGTGGAGTGATGGAAAAAGAAAAAACGCTTCCTGGCCGGGAAGCATTTTTAATTATTTTTCGTAACTATTTTTCTAACAAAACATATTACAATATCCTCAACCCCAGATTAAGGCCAATCCACATTTTAATATTGGTGTTGCCGTTTGTTTCATCGTAAAAGTGCCACGATGGGGCAATGTCAGAACCTATACCCCCACCTGCATTTATATATTCTGAAACCAAAACGTTAAATGTCGGGCCGGCATAAATCCCCAGTTTCGGGGCTACCATCCCCCCAAAATTAAGTTTAAATTGGTTGAGCAAATTGAGTTTGTTGGTCCAGATTTCATCTTCTCCAATCTGGGTTGCAGTGGCCTCCATGTTCACAAATGCACCTTTGCCAAGTGGAATTTCGGACCCAATCCCCCATGTAAGGCCATATCGTGAGAAATCCCCCGGCCTGAAGCCAACGCCGATGATGTTGTAAAAACCTTTCAGCCCCGTTTTAAATGCTGCGTTCATGTAAAAGCTCTCATTGCCCCAAACATCTATTTTTTGGTAACCGTCTTTAACATAAGTAATAATACCAATGGGCAACCCCCTCATGCTTTTACTGATATTTACCACACCTATCTGAAAGCCGCTTACATTGCCGGCAATGTTAAAAGGTGATATTTGAAAACCATCAAAATTTTCGTTGATATTGGCAAAGCCGGCCACCTGGAAACCGCTTACACTGCCACCATTGATATTTGTAAACCCACCTATTTGAAACCCTTCAACATTACCGCCGTTAATATTTGCAAAACCGGTGATTTGCAGCCCACTTACCGTGCCACCACCTATATTGGTAAACCCGGAAACCTGAACACCTTCGAAATCCCCACCGCCGATATTTGCAAAACCAGTGATTTGTACCCCACTGAAACCATTGCCCACAATATTTGCAAAACCACTCACCTGCACACCTTTAAAATAATTATTAACAATATTTCCAAAACCTGCAACCTGCACACCTTCGCCATAATCTTTCAAAGCACTCCCAAAACCGGAAACTTCCAAACCTTTGAGAGCTGCAGCATAACCGGCAATCAGGTTGAGGGACACATAGTTTTCGACATCAACATATTTTCCGTTTGTACCAAAGGGATAAACCAGTGCTGCCTGTAGAATTACAGGTTGGTAGCCTTTCTCTGTTTTTGGTTGGGCTTTTATGGAGGAGTTTCCAAAAGCAAATAGAACGATTAAAGCAATAATTGTAGTTATACGTTTCATAAGATTATTTTTTTGGTGAGACGCATAAGTGAAATGAAAAGTTACAGTTTGATGATTATCTATTTGAAATGATTTTTGCACCGGCATGTTCTGAAAATGCCAGGAAAGTCCCTTCTCCGGGATTTTATTAAATTTGTCAGGTGATAATAAATAATAGCATTTCAATAGGACAAATCCAGAAATTTGATTTCACATGCTTTAAACTTACATTTTAATGAGGAACACAAAAGTAAGTAGTGACCAAAAGCTGTTTGAAAAAATAAAGGTTGGGGAAACTAAATCTTTTAATATTCTATTTGACCGTTATTACCAACCCCTCTGTAATTTTGCATTTCTGTACCTAAAAAACAAAGAACAAATTGAGGAGGTGGTGTGTGATGTTTTTACAAAAATATGGCAGAAGAGATCTGAAATATTTATTCGTGAAAGCGTTAAATCATATCTATATAAAAGCACCAGAAATGCTATTGTTTCATATTACAGGACAAAAAAGCTACCGATAGCCCCGGGTAATGATGAACTTGACAAGAAGGATTGCACTACCCCCGAAACCCTACTGCTTAACCGGGAATTGGAGGAGAACATCAAAAAACTGTTAGGGGGATTGCCAAAAAAGGCCGGGCTGGTTTTCAGGATGAAAAGAGTTGACGGGCTGAAATATAAGGAGATAGCTGAAATACTGGATATATCTGAAAAAACTGTAGAAAACCATATCACAAAAGCAATTAAGCAAATCAAATTGATCCTGGATAAAAACCCTGAATTGGTAAAATATTTTGAAAAATAATCCAGTTGTTGTAGTCAGGGCGTGACTTGGAGTCACACCCTGACTTTGACTTTGACTTGGAGTCACACCCTGACTTTTACCTTTCTGGCTTTATTTCTTTAAGGGGCTTTGTTTGCCCGGGCAAAATAGAGTTTTCATCAAATTCGATAACCGGGGTTTTCTTAAAAATCCTGTTTGTTGGCTGTACAGAATTTTGATTTCCATCTTCACCTGTAAAGGATGATTTACCGGTAGCGGAAGGCCCGATTTTTACCGCACCGACGCTTCGGCGGATCACTACACCATTGTAGGTCCCATGATAACTTACAGATTCGTTATAAACCCCGCCCGACCCATTATTTGAACCGGCGACCAAGATGAGTTCCAGATAAGCTGTGCCCGGCCCATGACCTGCATCGGCCTGGTTTAGGGCCGTTTGTATAGATTCGTGAGGAAGTACCGATGACCCGACCGTGGAGCTAAAATGATGCCCAACGTCAACATACTCGCAATTTGATTGCCAATAACTGTTCATTGCCGCCTCGGTATCGTCCGCTTCAAAACTTGTCCCTTTGTTCCCGGTGTTTGGCGGGTTACAGCCACCATAGGTATGAATCCCGATGGCATGGGCAGTAACCCCGCTTATTCCGTTGCTTTGCAAAACACTCCCGGAATTGCCGTTTTGTGTATCTACAAGATACTCGAAATAGACATCGCTTGAACCATTAAAATACTCCCCCAAATTTGAACCAACATCATATTGCAATGTCTGGCTGTTTGAATTGTAATAACCGGTGCAGCCACTTGGGGTATGGTCGGTGCCAAACCCCCTGACAAGAATATTTGGTGGTGCAAGGCTTTTGGACAAATGATAGTAGCTTCTTTCGGTCTCCACCGGTGTTTTCCCGGTATTTGAATTTGCCCCCACATTAAAAATCCCCCAATCATCACCGGGATCAGCATCTTGATACACCCTGCTTGAAAAGATAATGGGATACTGGTCTTCGATGGCACAGGGGACCAGTGTGCCGTCGCACAGAGAAGGAGGCACATGAAACTGTATTACCTGCAAATCGTAACTACCAACGTTGAGGCAATGGCCGGCAGTAAGATAAAACCCCCCGGCAGTGGCCCAGCCAGAACAGCCAATAGGCAAAATCCTGCCGTCAACATTTTCATAGGAGCTGGTTACACGGTTATCGTAACCACACAAATAATCGGTTGGCGGCTGGTTTCCCATAAATTCGCCCAGGGTCAGTTCTTTAATTTTTAATGATATATTGGTGTCGCCCGGGGCAACATACAAATCTATGACAACAGCATTGCCGGTAAAAAACGCAGTCTGATTTTGCCATTCTGCAATAGATTGGCCATTAAAATATTGCTTGTCGTTATCTTGCCGGGATGTGATTACCAAATAACTGTTTTCGCCGAGGTTTACATCAGCAAACCTTAACCTTATCCAGGGAACTTTTTCCTGTGCAGTTACGGCCTCCGAAACAATAATATAAGCTGAAGCCGGGAAAGCCAATGTGTGGGCTTTTGTTTTGTGATAATAAAAGAACTGGCTGTATTCAACCATTTGTTCGGTTATTTCTTTTCCATTATTGAGGCCAAAATTGATGCTTACCTGCTCATAATGATAGGGCACTTCGGCTGGCTGGGATTTAATTTGAGGAATTCCCAAAAAAAGCAGGAGCAACGGAAGTATGATTTTTTTCATTGTGCAACCCTCCGTATTTTAATCTGACAATTTTGATTTCATCTCTCTGTTTTCATCCTCCAGAGTTTTAACACGATTGTTCAACTCCAGGATATAAAGGCTCAATTCTTCAATTTTTTCCAGCATTTTTTTCTGGAGGTCACCAACGAGATAGCCACCATTATCAGCGACCTCTTTTGCGGAGGGAATTCCAGGCAGATGATTATTTTCTTTAATGCTTTTTCCAAAATCATCAATCGACATCAGGTTATAATTTTCTTCAAAAACATAATCGGGCCAGTAGCCCTGGTCGTCGATAAGGATCTCTTCGCAGGCCATTTTTCCGTTTACCGAAAATTTATAACCCGTTGCGCCGGTGGTAGCACCGATAACCACATTGCCATTTCCTTCAATTACCAGCCTGTCAACATTTGAAGTCCTTAGGCGCAACCTGCCCGACATACGGTTTGTGATGTAAAAATCGTCGCCAAATGCCTGCATCCATGCTTTATATGTTGAACCCGAATAAAATGAAAAAAGCGGGTCTGAAGATGATTCAAGCCTGAGGACTTCAATGCCACCGGATATGTGCAGTTTTGCATTAGGTTCATCTGCCCCGACACCAACATTTCCTAAATTGAAAAATATATCTGATCCATTCGCCTCCCAGAAATCGCGGCTTGCCTTGCCTACTTTATGCCAGGCAATACTATCGAAATAATAGTACCCGGCATCATTATCGGTTTGATAAATAATCAATCCGGTAGCAGGTGTGGCCGGTCTTGCTGCCTCGCTCATCCGGGGGGCCAGAAACCCCATTCCAATAGCCTGAACATCAAGTGCTGCTGATGAATCGGGCAGGGCGCCATCGTTATTTATAGATATCTGGGCAAATGAAATGGAGGATAAAAGTAGCGTGATGATTACTGTAAAAAACCAATTTTTATGGTTTACAGAAATACTTTTTTGGAGTTTATGCATAGTTGATTTCATGATGAAATGATTTTAATTATCGGTTTTGTTTTAGAGGCCGGTCATAAAAGCCATTTTTTGCCGCGGATGCGCTAATAAATTTTTTTAATTATCGCATAATCACGTGTTTGAAAATAATTAAATTTCGCTGATTTTCAAAAACATCGCTTTTGGACCGGACTCATTAATATTTATCTCAGCTCAACTACTACGGAGTTTTTTCAATACGGTACAGACTGTCCCGCCCATGCGGGAGGTTGAGGTATTTTAGTACAATGGAATTGCCAATGATCTCCAAAAAACCTTATCGTTTTGTCTTTAATCTTAGTGCAAAACCAATCCCCCATGATACCAGCAACCTTATTACCTTATTCTCAGCCGCATAATAAGGTTAGTTTTCAATAAGTGACAATTATTTGCAAGAGGTTTAAAAATTAAGGAAATAAGGTTTTTTTTCGTAATTATTTAGCTGCTTCAAATCAGTCCAAATCAAACACCTGCTACATTAGACCCCCTCTTCCCGATAG
>NIVA01000240.1 GCA_002254335.1 Bacteroidetes bacterium 4572_114
ATCAGCATGTCGCCCAAAAAGATAGAACAACTTCCTGACATTGGTGAAAAGGATATTTTCAGGTCGTTCCAGTTGCTGCCGGGCATTTCAGGTAGTAACGAAGCGTCATCCGGGCTTTATGTTAGGGGAGGGACACCGGATCAAAACCTGATTCTTTACGATGGGTTTACAGTGTATCATGTTGACCATTTGTATGGGATGTTCAGTTCGTTTAACTCAAATGCCCTGAAAGATGTAAAATTGAGCAAAGGGGGCTTTGAAGCAAAATATGGCGGCAGGTTGTCGAGCGTGATGGAAATCACCGGTAAGGATGGGGACCAAAATGGATTTAATGCAGGGGGCAGCATAAGTTTGATGAGTTTAAATGTTTTTGCAGAGTTTCCTATAGGAAAAAAAACCACTGCCTTTTTTACGGCACGACGGTCGTTTCAAAGTGAGTTTTACCAGGGGATATTTCAGCAATTTAACGATAATACAACCAGCGGTGCAGTGGGGGAAATGGCGGGACGTAAGCGAAGGTTCACAGAACAAACCACCCCCAACACGTACTTCTACGACCTGAACGGCAAAGTAACCTATCGCTCCGATGTGGGGGATGTTATTTCATGGAGTATTTATAACGGCCAGGATAATCTGGACAATTCCAGGGATATGAACCGATCGTTCGGTGGGACTTCAATGAATAGCGAAATCAATGACCTCACTAGTTGGGGAAATATCGGCTATAGCCTTAAATGGTCGAGAAAATGGAACGAGAAATTATATTCCAACTATCTGTTGTCATATTCAAGATATTACAGCAAAAGAGATATGACACGTTCAGGGACACGCATTAAGGATGATGAGGCGGTGGATTTTACAAATGGCCAGTTTGAAGTTAATTTCCTGCACGATTATTCATTGAAATTGGATAATGAATTTCAGCTCAATCAAGTGCACCGTTTTGGTTTCGGGCTTCAGTCAACCTATTGGGTCAACGATTATGATTTTACCATGAACGACACCCTGATCATACAAAATATATTTGATGAACAAATACAAACTTCCGCATACTTTCAGGATGAATACACCCCCCGGCCGTGGCTTAACCTCAAGCCCGGAATAAGGGTTTCGCACTACAGCGGTACTGGAAAGGCTTATTTTGAACCTCGGTTTCAGGCAAATTTAAACCTTACTGACAGGCTAAGGTTTAAGGCTGCCTGGGGAAAATATTACCAATTTGCCAACCGTATTATCCGTAACGATTTACAATCAGGTGCCCGCGATTTCTGGGTCCTGGCCGATGATGAAAATATACCTGTTGGCGAAGCAATCCATTATATTGCCGGCCTGGAATACGAAACGCCAGCCTATCTATTTAGTGCCGAGGCATTTTATAAACCCATGAAAGGACTTTCTGAATATAGCTACCAGATGGTGAGCGGGTTTAGAAGCCTGAATTACGATGAGTTTTTCTATAAAGGGACAGGTATTTCTAAGGGGTTGGAATTTCTGGTACAGAAAAAAGCCGGCAACTACAACGGTTGGATCAGCTATACCTTATCGGATGTTACATATGATTTCCCTGAACTTAGCGCCGATCCATTTCCAGCCAATCACGATGTAACGCATGAATTTAGTTTTGTTAATACTTATAAATACAAGAAATGGATTTTTGCCCTCACCTGGATTTACGCAACCGGCCGCCCATATACAGCGCCTACCGCCGGATATGAACTGGTTACGCCTGATGGCACCACAGAAGATTTTATAACCATCGGCGAAAAAAATTCTTTGCGGTTGCCCGATTATCACCGCTTAGATCTTTCTGCAACCTATAATTTCGATTTTGGCGGGAAGATGCATGGCAGCCTGGGGGCATCGCTCTTTAATGTTTATAACCGGAAAAATGTGTGGTACAAAGAATTTGAAATTATTGATGACTACCTCATCGAAACTGATGTTACACTCCTTAGCATTACACCAAATATCACTTTTACAATCAAGCTAAAATAAATCAGTATCCGGGTTTTTAAGATGAACAACTTTACGGATTCGATAGTTGCCGGGAACGCTATCAGTGGGTTGCAAATAATGTTGAAAGTAGATTCGGCGGAATTTAATCTGGACGAAAAAGCCGACAGCTCAGGGTATTATTACTATGCCGGTACTGGCCCCGAATTATTACCGGGCGCGTTTTGTCAGATTGGGTTTGAATACAACAACAAAGTTATTTCATCTGAAACCACTATTCCTGAAAAACCAGCCAATCTTGAATTGTCCAAAACATCTATTTCTGTTTCAATGGGGGGATGGGGAGGTTCTGGCACCGAGCCTATTGAAGTTACCTGGGATAACCCTGGCAACGACTATTTCTACATGGTGGCCACCAATATTGAAGAAAACCCAACACCTATAAATCCTGAATTGGAAGACCAGCCCATAAGTGTCGGCACTTCGCCCTCTACAGGCAACCTGTTGAACATTGTCCCGCGCCAGCTTAGATATTATGGCACTTATGAGCTTGTGATTTTTAGGGTAAACCCCGAGTTTGCCGAGTTGAGCCTGTACACTACCACCAACACGATCAACCTAACAGAACCATATACCAACATAACAAACGGAAAAGGTATCTTCACAGCTTATGCCTCTGACACTGCTTATTTTGAGGCTGTGTCGAAATAGACATACAATTAGACCCCCCCCTTTCTTTTCCCTCTCGCATCAAAATAAAATTTAGTCTGCCCTGGCTGTTTCATTTTTTTCTTCCGCGATAATTTGCACCTTTGCAAAATGTTGATCAAAAAAATAGTTAGTATTATTGAAATGCCCCGGGTCTTTCTCCCCGGGCTGTAACCCCGTCCTGCTATCTTCCGTTTTTAATCTAAATAATCATTTTCAATGTCTCCAGTGAAATTGGTTTCAGCGGTAGCCCTGTCCGCCGCTTCGCTATGGCCCGCTTGCCAAAGTGTACGGCGGACAGGCAGGCGGGGCCGCGAAATATTTGTAGAAACAAGATAATCAGATGTCTCTACAAGGTGCAGAGCACCGCAATATTGTGCAACTGGGAAAATATTACGGTGCTCTGCACTTTCATTATTCTTCGGGGGGCTTCATTTCTACAAATATTACCGGTGCCCTGCACCTAATATTGAAGGTGGGGTTATCTGCAATAAAAGAGTGTTCGGAACAGTCAGCAATTTAGCTGCAAATTATATTTCTGAAATATCGCGAGAACAAACAATAAGAATATGCATATGTTTTTTGATGACCTTTTTTTATTCCCAGCACATCAAAATAATATTTAGCCAGTTTTTAATGAAAACGAAATTAAATGTTTGAAAGAAACATGTAAAATATATGAAGGTAAAACTGAAAAATCAAAGAACCGGAACAGCCCAGGCACCCTAAAGTATTTAATTTACGAAGGATGGTGTATAGCTAAGAAATTTTGAAAAGCCATTAAAGTTGCTATGGATACAGCCAATAAAAAGCCAGCTAAATAGTTACTTCGATTTTACACATCCCGATGGTGTCAATATGAATACTTATCAGCTAACTACTATTATTCTTAGTGATATTATATACTTTTAGCCCCTTAAAAAATCACATCTAAAAATTAACACATGCCACATAGCAACAAAGCCGGGTTGTACAAACAAATGATGGACAAACTTGAAAAGTCCGACCCTCAAAACTGGAAAGATATCGATCAAATTTTAGATCAAATAAAAAAATCCCCGGTAACTGCTGATGTCAGTGCAACAACGTCTCCAGCTGAGGATATGAAAAACGGGATAGCTTTTATAACCTTCGATTACGGAATTGACGGGGTTTCGATTGAGATATCGAAATATGCCATGAGCCTGCAAAATTTTATCTTCAAAAACAGCGGTGCGAAAATACATTTCATTGGTGGCGATTTTTATCCACAGGCCGACACCGTACTTAAGCCCGAATGGAAACGGTATAAATTGTCAGGCTCCAACGGTTGGGGGAAATGGGAAAATGCTTTTTGGTACAACCAGCTGTTTAATGAAGATATGCCCCAAAACAGCAAGCAATCCAACGATCTTGCCAAAGAGATATGGAAGCAGGCGGTTTCGTTAAGCCGTCGCCTGGGTAAATATTTGGCCGAAAATAATATACAACTGCTAATCCCGGTAAATATTTGCTCCAACCCCGGAAACCTTGCTTTGGGCCTCTGCATCCCACTGGTTACCGAGCTTATGGACATGTATGTTTTAAACTCGAACCACGATTATTACTGGGAGGGCGGAAAACCTGCCTCAGAAAAAACCCCCGGTGAAATGCCCGGGCCAAGGGATCATTTTTTCAGGAATTATGAAAACCGGGAATTCTTCAGTTTCTTCGAGAAGTTATATCCCTGGGACGGGGCAAAGTGGGTCCAGACAAACATTAATAAACTTCAATCGGACAAACTGATAGAAAAATACAACTTCGGTGCGGATAAGGTTTTTGAACTTGCAACTTCAATCGGCAACGATTTTTTTACTGACTATTCTAAGGAAGATGTGAAATCGGTACGCTTGCGGATGGCCCATATTTTATCAGACGGGCATCCTGTAATTCATCCGCAACCGGTAAAAAAGCACCTTAAAAACCTTAAACACTGGATGGCCAATCAGAAACCGCTTGTTTGTGCCTGTTCCGAAAACCAGGTGCTTGACCCTACAACCGAAGATACAATTTACCTGTTGCAGCCTACAAGGGTCATCGGGCGCAAAAGGATAAAAATGGATATCCAACTCATTGATGCACTTTTGCACCATGAAAGTTTTAGGAAGGAATTTGACAACAATCCCAACAAGCAAATTATCCTGCACATTACCGGCCCTGTGCCCATCGAACATCAGCATGATGATCTATGTGAAAAATTACCGGGATCAGTCTCCACCAGGTTGTTTTTAGCTTTTTCGGTTGGTACCGAGGAGCATCGGGTTTTTCCTGAAAAAGGGCTTAAACGCCTCTACATTCACGATATCTATCAATTGGCCACAGCCATAGTTTTCCCCAGCGAAACCGAAGGACGTGGATTACCAATTGTTGAATCGAGTGCCGGCGGGATCCCTATTATTTGTAGCCGTTATTTCCCCTTCGAGGTGTTTGACGGGGTAGAAGGTTATTGAATTGTTGCTTTACCCTGAGAAAAATAAAACAATAAATGAGCACAACCGGAAGGCGGTAAAAAACCGGTATAGCGAAGCTGTGATGGATGCCAATCTGCAGGAGTTGCTGGGAAGTGTCATTTAGTAAACTCTATCATCTTTTTTTAAGCTAAATAAGAGATTCGAAATTCAAAATTCAAAACAATATTAAATAAATGA
>NIVA01000082.1 GCA_002254335.1 Bacteroidetes bacterium 4572_114
AAGATACAAAAAAACCATAAAAGCCTAAAAAATAATTTTTTATTGGATGAACATTATTACATTTGCAATACAAACGCCCTACGCCTACAGGGCTTTTTTATGAAAATCAATATTAAACACTATAAAAAAAAATACCCGTTATTGCTGAAAAAACCAATCAGCTTATGAAAACTATTGAAAACCCGGAACCTGGCCGACGGACATTTATTAAACTGGTTTCTGTTGCCGGGGTAGGCAGTATGGTTTTTCCCTTTAAGGCGTGGGCCTCCGGGACAAGCCGAAACAGCCGGATAGTCAGTGTTACCGACGACCTGGCAACAAACGGCCTCAATATCGACAAGGATGTTGTGCAAACAATGATGGACAGCGGGATTATGGAACTTGCACAAATATGGGACGTGGGCAGTGCCTGGAAATCGCTGTTCCCCGACATTACCGCCGACAAAACAATTGCCATCAAGGTGAACTGTGCAAGCCCCGGACTGCCAAGCCATCCCATTGTTACCGAAGCTATTGCCAACTCACTGACAAAAATGCCATTTGGCGGTTCCTTCTTTCCCGAAAACAATATCATCATTTTCGAGCGTACCGACTACGAGTTGATCAATGCAGGGTTTACCATCAACGCCTCTTCATCAGGTGTGCGGTGCTTCGGGACCAACCATAGCGGCGTGGGTTTTTCATCTCAAACTTATCCGGTAAATGGCCAAAACAAAAAAATTAGCCGTATTGTCAGCGACATGGCCGATTATTAAAAACTAAAATTACTAAATTATGAAGAAATTTATTTTACTGCTGCTTGTGGCCGTTTTTCTATCTCCTTCCTGCAACAATGATGATGAAGATGATACTGCACCTGCAATAATCATCCAGGACCTCGTTGTGAAAAATAATGAGATCACCGGCTGGACCTTCTCCGGGACCGGCTGGACGGCCAACAACATTACGGACCTTACCGCTTACATCAATGGTGGTGCAGAGGTTTACCAATTGCACGGTTTTGTAGAAGCTGTTAACCAGGCTTACCAAGGCACTGTTAACCAAAACCCGGCTGTGCTTACTATGTATATTTATGATCAGGGGAACGAAGCCAATTGCGATGATCTTTACAACGACCCGAATTTGGGTTTTAGCGGGGCCATCGACTGGACAGGTGGTGCCGGCACAAAAGCCCATTATGTCAGGTATGGCCTTTCGCAACAGCTTGCTTTTTATCATGATGCGTATTATGTCCTCCTCGACATAAATGTCGATACCGAGGAGAGCCTGAGCATACTGCAGCAGTTTGCGTTGAACGTGGACGGTAAAATTAATTGATGCCAATGGACAGACGAAAATTTATCAGGGTTTCATCTGCTGCGTTGGTAGCATCACAAGCCCCAATTGCCGGTTACTTAGATGCAACGGCCCCACCACCCTACACTGCAACGGTTTATGAAGCTGATGGTATTGGCAAGGATCAAGTAGAGGCGCTCTTTGCAGTTTTCGGTGGCTTGGAAACCTGGATAAAAACCGATTTCGCAAGGGCCACGGTGCTCATCAAGCCCAACCTTTGCCTTCCGCACAGGGCGGGGCGGGGCACAGTAACTTCACCGGTACTTATCGAAGCGGTTATCCAGGTGTTGATAGGCAAGGGGATTAAAAACATCATTATTGCCGACCACACTTTGCAGGAAACCGAAGACTTCAGTGATATAGAACTGGTTTCGATAGCTGAAAAATACCCGGAAGTAAAATTGGTATTTGCCAACCAGGAGCGTATGTTCATGCCAACGGAAGTAAATGGCAAGGGCCTGAAACAAACTGATATCCTAAAGTTGCTGGCCAGGGCAAGCCTGTTTATCAACCTTGCCACGGCCAAACACCATCAAACCACACATGTGAGCCTCGCCATAAAAAACCTGATGGGCGCAATCTGGGACCGTTCCATATTTCACACATCCCTCGAAATTAACCAGGCCATTGGCGACCTGGCACTTGTTATTAAACCTGATTTGAATATCATTGATACATCCAGGGTTTTGCTCAATAACGGCCCGGTAGGCCCCGGCGAGGTGATCACCGAAAATAGGATTTTCGCCTCCACCGACATTTGTGCAGTGGATGCCGTGGTAGTTTCCAGGTACAATTTCGGGAACAGGGGAGTTACCGCCAAAGAAGTCCCACATATCAGGGCTGCCTGGGAAAATGGTGTTGGGGAGATTGAGTTGGAAAAGATTTTGGTTGAGGAGGTAGAGGGTAGAAAGTAGAAAGTAGAAAGTAGAAAGTAGAAGGGATAGAGTTGATAGTAACAGAATTGGCCCTAAACGAAGAAAAATTCAATAAACTAATATCCCGGTCTAAAAACGAAGTTTTTGAAAATTAGCGAAATTTTGTTATTTTCAAACACATGATTATATGGCAATTAGAAAAACATATTAGCGCATCCATACGGACAAGTTTAGCGGCAAAAAATGGCTTATTAGACCGGACTCAATTAATATTAATTTGAAAGGATGAAAACAATAATTATTTCCATACTAATGGCTTTTTCAATCAGTATGTACCCTCAAACTGATTTAAGCCGAATTGGACAAACACCTGGTGGCGCTTCTTATCATGTAAATTACCACAACCTTTCAAATCGTCTTTTTGTAGGATGTGGGACAAGCCTTTGGGTTTTTGATATGACAAACCCTGCAGTACCTGTTATTCTTGCCAAACGGCCATTCACAGGTTTAATAAACGAATCCATTTTGTATAACAGTGTTTTGTTTATCGCGGCCACTCACGATGGTGTTTATGCCCTCGATGCCACTTCTGATACATTGGCAATTATTGACCATTATCCCGTTACCGGATTGGGGGATATTGGTGCTTACGATATGTGCCGCTCAGGTGACACACTATTTATTGCTGACAAATTTAAAGTACAAAGGCTCAAATATTCACAGGGAATTGGATTTACACACATTAACCCGGATTTTGCACCTTGGGGTTCATTTTGTGTTGCCGAAAGAGGAAGCTATATTGCCGTTGGAAAACATTCAATTTTTGACGGGACAATAGAAATTTACAATAAAAATAATCTTTCAGTTGCCATAGCTTCATGGTCAAACACTAAAATACAAACTGTTCAAAACCTAAGGTTTTCAGATTCTAATAATAATATAATCTATATTTGTGGGGGACCTGCCAACTTATTTACAAAATCATATCTTTTTGCTTTAGAACTATCAGGTAATCAATTGAATGAAATTGATTCTTTTGAGGTAACCGGCATCCCCATTGTTGCCCAGGCAAATATTACAGGTATAGATTCGAGAAATGACACACTATATATTGCAACAACTTGTGCAGTAGATACAGCTTATGGGTTTCCACTTTCTTATGTCCCAATCATTGATGCGTCAAACCTTCCTGCCGACACTATGACAATGATAGATTACATCAATCCCGGTTTGTGGCATTTTGATGTTTCTTTAATGGACGGTACCCCATATCTATCAACCGCATCTGAATGGCTTGGTGTTGCAATAAACAATATAACAACATCGCAACCATTGGATACACTGCCTTTCATAATGACAGGTGGTTGGACACAAAAGTCAAAAGTTATTGGGGATACTTTGTGGGCAGCCCACGAAGGATGGGGGTTGGCAGCATATAATATTGATAGTTTAAAATTTATTAATGGTTATATGGCCGATTCAAAGGTGTTACACCTTTATAGTCAGCGAAATCATTTTTTTGTGGCCGATTTTGAATTTCTTAATGATACATTATTAATATTGTCCAATGGTACTGTATATAACCTGAAACCCTGGCAACAAGGGGGGCAACCAGATTCATTATATAAATTAAACTGTGCCGGGATAGCGTTGCATAATGCCTATACAAATATGGGGCAAAGGCTTATTGTTGGAACAGAATTTTTTGGGTTTGCTAAACAAATGTCAATATTTGATCCGTTTAACCAGTTTGGGAACAGCCTTAAAACAATTGATATACATAGCAACCCTAAGAGTATAACAGTAGTAGGGGATATTGTATTTTATGGCTTTAAGCCCGATAGTACAAATTCAAATATATTTCTGGCAGCATCAAAAATCGAAAACGATGACTTTGTCCTTATCGACACTATTCAATTGCCAAGTAATTTCAATAACTTAAATTCTATTTCAATCGAAAACAATATTGTTACGGTAGGCAGTGGTAATGTAATCGCGTGGTACACATGGGATGGTGCAGGATTTACTTTGTCAGGTTCTTACTTTAATGCAACAATGAATGTAGTTGACGTATCTATAAAAAACAAATATTTATATATTGCTGATAAATTTAATGGTGTAAAAATATTTGATATTTTACAAACAACTTTAGCCGCACAATATGAACAAAAATCAGGATGGTGCTCAAATTTTGGATATCAGGACATATGTGTAGGTAATGATGGGCAGATTTATCTTTCCGACTTTAACGCAGGCGTAATAATAATTGAAAGGTTTGATCAAACGCTTGGTGCTGATAACGATGAAAGCCCTTTGGGAATTGTGGAAGATAAATTACATATTTACCCCAACCCTTCATCTTCAAATATAACAATTGAATTTAGTAATCCGCAAATGAGAAAGCATACAATAAATATATATGACTGTTTGGGGCAATTATTAATGTCATTGGATGATATCAACACAGGGGAACTTAACATTGAAACAGGGATTTTTAAAAGTGGGATATACTTTATTGAACTAAGAGATGGACAACACATATTTGAAGTCAAAAAAATAGTAATAGAATAGTTTATGCCCTTGGGTAGCAGTAAATTGATTTAGGCATTGGAAAAAAGGGTATTTTCTTGAAGTAATGATTGGGGTTCGTTTTTTGATACATGAGTCCGGTCTGAAAACGAAGTTTTTGAAAATTAGTGAAATTTAAATATTTTCAAACGCATGGTTATAGGGTAAATATAAAAATTTATTAGCGCATCCATACGACTGAAAGGAGTCCGTATGGACGGACAAGTTTCGCGGCTGAAGATGGCTTTTTAGACCGGGCTCATAAATTTTATGTAACTATTTTTGGGGTAAAATCAAATGGACAAATTCCAACACGGCCTAAAAAAGGCAAATAGTTTGAAAAACCCGATTTTACAGCCGATGTGTGGAATATATCACCGTTTAATTCGCCAATAGGCTCTTAAAAAGTCACTAATGCTAACATGTTAACGATATTTTAAGACGCGGATTTTCGCTGGTCGAACGGATTTTTAATCGGTTGTATCCGTATAAACCTGCATCGGTTTTTTCAAATTCCACGTAGGGTTTTCATTTTCAAATTAATTAAGTAGCTTTCGCTTTGAATGGATTGGTCTTTATACAAGTGATATCAATGGTTTTGTTTCTGACGAAACTATCAGTTACAAATTATACCGCTCAACAACCGGCGAGACTTTCGACCTAAAAGTTGAGTATTCATTCATCCAAAAATCATCAATCAAAAAAAGCATATTTTTGCAGTGAAAGTTGAATTAAAAAAATGATAAGATTTTTACCAATAAAAACCCCTACAATAATCAGTATTTTATTGCTGACAATATTTTCTCCACCTATCTGTTTTGCCGAAAATGATACTTCATTTCTTAAAATCCCCTACAGTTCTGATGATATTGTTATTGACGGCGATCTGGGTGATTGGGATACTTACCTGTTTTATGCTTTTGAGGACACATCGGTATTTTTGCATTCGCCTGGCGAATTTCCCATAGAGGCAACTTATGCACACGGAATTGAACAAGTTGTTCAGTTGCCAAAATCAAGAAATGTGGTAGAAGTTTTTTTATGCTGGAACTTAGATTACCTTTTTTTTGCTTTTAATATTAAAGATGGGCACCTGCAGGCCGAGATCGGCATTGGGAAAGATAATCCTATGATCTATTTGAATGACGAAATAGAAATTTTTATCGATACAAAGTTTGATAGTAAAGCAAAAATGGATATCAACGATTACCAGTTTATGATTGACATATTAAACAATACCACTGTTTTCAGAGGAGACAGAAGATTAATGGACAGTATCAAAATTAGCGTTCCAAAAGATTTCGGGCAAAATATAATTTTTTCAAGTTTTGTAAAAGTTCTCGGGACCTTAAACGATTATTCAGATATCGACAGCGGGTTTATTGTTGAGGCAAAAATACCTTTTGTTGCAGTTGGTATGATCCCAAAATCCGGCAACCGGCTACGATTAGATATTTGTGTAAGTGATCAGGATTACTTATTGGATTCTTATGAAAAGCTTGATGGGAAAATTCAAATTACCTGGCCTTTCAACTGGTCGGGATATAATGACTTTGGTTATCCCGGATCGTGGAAGGATATGGCCCTTACGGGAGGGCCTGATTGGTTTGATACTGTTTCGCAAAACCTGAAAAAAATATGGTTAGAAGTTTTTATTATCGTTTTGTTTGTCTCTTTTATTATTCTTGTTGTTTTGTTTATCCGAATTAGAAGGTTAAAAAAAATCCCGGCCCATCAGTCGGTGGAACCTGTTAAAGTTTTGTTTGTTAAATCCGAACATTCAGTTAATGCGGAAGAGTTGGGACCTAACAGGCGGCTACTGCAAAAGGCAACTGAATATATTACCGATAATCATACTGAAAACATAAATTCGGAAAACGTGGCCGCAAACATCGGTATTTCTTTACGCAAATTTCAACGGGTAACCAAGGGAGAAATAAAGTGTACCCCAACACACTTCATTTATATAGTCAAACTAAACCTTGCTGCGAAATATATTATTGAAGAAAAACTGAATATTTCAGAGATAACTTATGAATTTGGTTTTTCATCGCCTTCATATTTTTCCAAGCTTTTTAAAGCCCATTTTGGCATGAGCCCTAATGACTATAAGAAAAATGCCAAAAAAGTTGTAAAATAACGACAAAAGCAACTACAGCCCTTAATTTACAAGTGTTTTCCCGAATTTTTATATCCTTGACCCCCATCTGGATTTAATATTGCCCCATGAAATTTATTTATTAAACAGATGGAAAAAACTTACATTTTCGGGGTAACAGGCGTTTTATCAATTTTTATTAGTGCCTATTTTTTCTTGTCAAATTTCTTATGGCTTGCAGGTTTGTTCATGATTCTTCTTCTGCTAATTGTAAGAGGGCTTCTCGGCGAGATTACACAAAAGACAGAAAAACTGTTTCCCCGATTAATAACAGGGATAACCATAATAACAAT
>NIVA01000241.1 GCA_002254335.1 Bacteroidetes bacterium 4572_114
TTCCTTTTCGCCACACTGCCTGTGGATGATGCTTTCAAATTCAAAGCCACGGTTGGACGATCCCCGGTTATCGAGGGTAAACACAACATAACCCTGTTGCGCCATATAATTGAGCCAGAACCCGGCGCCCCCGGTCCACGAATTTCTGACCATCTGGGCATGTGGCCCGCCATACACATAAACCAGGGCAGGGTATTTTTTGGTTGGATCGAAATCGGTTGGTTTTATCAGGCGGCAATATAAATCTGTTTCCCCATCGTCAGCTTTTATGGTAAATATCTCCATCTCACCAACTTTGTATTCCCCCCAGGGGTTGATGTCGGTTAACAAAGTGTCGATAACAACACCTTTTCCATTCAATAAATAGTATGCCCTTGCTGTTTCGGTGCTACTAAAAACATCAATAAAATAGTTCATATTTTCCGATGGGCGGATATTATGTGTCCCCGGTTTTTCGGTCAGTTTTTCAGTTTTACCTTTTTTGATTCCGGTTTTATAAAGATGCCTTTCTATGGGGCCGGCCTCCGTTGATTCGTAAAAAACATATTTTCCTTCTGTATCTAACCCAAGAAAATCGGTTACTTCCCACTCACCTTTAGTGATTTGACGCAGCAGTCCGCCTTCGCTATTGTAAAGGTAAAGATGGTTCCAGCCATCGCGGCGGCTTTGCCAGATAAATTTTTTGGGATCGGTTTTAAGAAAATGCAAAGGATGTGACGGCTCCACATATCGCCCGTTACTTTCTTCAAACAATGTTTTGATGAACTTCCCGGTAAGGGCATTATATTTATTCATTTTTAAATGGTCTTGGCCGCGGTTGAGCAGGCCGATGTAAATAAATTTACTGTCCGGCCCCCAACTTACTGAAGTCAGGTATTGGTTTTCGGGGCCGTTTACGCGCATCCAGGTAATTTCGTTGAAATCAGGGTTAAAAACACCGAGGCCAACCTTTTGGCTTTTCATTCCTGCCATGGGATATTTTATGGGATCGGCCTTGGCAATAGGGTGAAAGATATCAACCGCAGGATAATCTGGAACCTCTGTCTGGTCGATTTTATAGAAGGCAAGCAACTTTCCATCGGGCGACCAGAACGAACCATTGTTTATCCCAAATTCATTTCGGGAAGGGACATGTCCAAAAAGGATGTCAGGGTTTTCTTCTTCCGAAACCTTCAGGATTTCTCCGCCAACCGACACAAACAGATTGTTGTCGATGGTATAAGCTACCGAAAAAGATTTCCCGGCCAGTTCAAGGTTTTCTGCATTTTCATCATTTTCGTTTTGTTTGGTCAGGCTTGAATCTGCCAAATTGAAAATAAAGGTCTTGTGATCCTTTGTGAAATAAAACCGTGATCCGTCCAACCAATTAATCCTGGGAAACCTTCCCATCTCATCGAGGCCGGCCGATTTGGCGGCATCATTAAAGTTGGACAACCTCATTATTGTATCCGCTATTGTAGGATTGTCAGCATCTTTTTGGATGATGGCATTGTTTTCCACGAAAGTGAAAGCCTCCTCACCGGCCACCCAACTGAGGTTACTTATGGTTTTGGGGTAAAGGTCCCAGTTCATGTAATCTTCAGGGGTGAAGAGTTTGTCCTGAGAGTGAAGTGGGCTAATTCCTGCAAGAAAGAGGATTGCAATTAAACAGAGTGTTGGTTTTTTCATCATTTTAATTTTTAATTGTTGTATTTTGGTAGAGGTATATTTGTATTTTTATTTTTTAGTTCATTAATCAGGTTTTGTTTCTATATCCTTCGAAGAAATCCCATACAATTCATCAACCTCATAATTTCCAAGCGGCTCAACATGTACCATAATATCGTAAACGTTTCCAATGCGTTTCTTCAGGAGCTGCTCCAAATCACGGGCAATTTTATGCGCCTCACCTATCTGTAAATCGGGATCCACCTCAATATCGATCCCAATAATGTACATGTTGGCAAGTTTCCTCACCCTTACCCTGTGAGGGTTGTTTGCATGATCCAGATGCTGATAAGCAATGCAAACGCCGAATCGATAATTGGCATTTTGAGGTTGATGGTAAAAACCAACCCGATCAGCACAGACAATGAGATCACTACATCGTTTCTCATATTTTTGCCGTTGGCGATGAGCATCGGGCTTTCTATTTTCCTGCCGGTTTCAAGTAGGTAACGGGCCAGTCCGAATTTGGCCAACACCGAAATTATGATAACATAAATGGCAATGGTCTCGGGAATCTCAGTCCCACCTCCATTAATAATTTTTTGAATAGTAAAAATGGCCAATTGGGCACCTGCAAAAAAAATGATAAACGATAAAGCCTTGGCTGCAATGGTATCAGCTTTGCGGTAGCCATACGGGAATTTCAGGTTGGGGGGCTTGGAAATGATCCTGGCAGTCAACAGGGTGATCAGCGAAGCAACAATATCACCTGCCGAGTCGATGCCATCCCCCATCACGGCGAGGGAGCCGGCAACCAATCCAACGGTGATCTTAAGCACAGCCAAAGCGGCATTGCCGCCCACTGCAACCCACGATGCCTTGATGATTTTTTGTGTCCTTTCTTTGTCGTGCATGTTTTAGATCAGGAATAATTTGGTAAAAATAGTAAAAAGGTGGTTGGGAGGGGGGAAAGTAGAAGATAGAAGTTAAAGGGGGGGGGTGATCCATCCACACGGATAATTACGCACTTATAAAACGAAGTGAATCTGTACGGACTTCGTTTCGCTTGCTTCGCTTCGTACGGGATACTTTCAGTTGTTGGTAATTTAAAGCTACCTCCCTTGCCATTATATTTGTCTTACTTGGGACAATAAATTCTATAGCCTGTTCATCTATTGCATTAAAGACAAAAACAGGTATGATTTACGGTAGAAATATAGATTCACCCGACCAAATAACAGGCAGTATTTTCATTAACAAAAGAGGAATTTAGTTACCGGCCATGTTAATGATGCCCTCTTCCTTGAACCCTTTAAGTACCCTGATAAAACTCTCCTTCGACAGGCTTGTCATATCGGCCAGGTCTTGGCGCGACAAGGTTATGTTAAAACTATCCCCCTCATAAATTTTCCCGCTGAGGTAAATCAAGGCATCGGCTACGCGGCCCGGCATCTGTTTCAGGGTAAGGTCTAATATCCTGCCAAAAGTAAAAATCGCATTTAGGTTGACAAACTCAATAAATTTCTCGGCAAAATCGGGATTGGTGCAGATACATTTTCTAAAATTTTTAGTGTTTATAAAACAAACCGTTGTATCCTCCAGGGCAATGGCAGAGTAGTAATTCCTGTTGTCGAGGAAAGTCCCTGGCCCGGCAAACATTTAAATTGGTTTTACAATCTTCAGCAGAAGGTTTATCCCTCCTGGCCCTTCAAGGTAGATTTTGGCCATTCCCGAGGTAATCATTAAAATATGGGTTGAGGCCGGCCACTGTTTAAACATCATTTCACCTGCTTTGTAAGACACTTCAAACCGATCCTCGTTAATCAATTCCAATTCATCCTTGTTGAGCAGGCTAAACAATGGGGGTTTTTTATTACAATCGTTGCAGTTTAAGCAGTTTGGAGATCTCCTAAATTCAATCATCTTACTTTTCCTCTTCCTAAGTTGTAAAATTAGAGAAAGCTTGACGGTTCATTTTTCTAATCAAAAAACATTCAACACCGATTTTCGCAGGTAGGTTAACGAGTCATGTTTTAATCCTAATTTAAAATGTTTATACTAAATGGTGTTTAAAATTTCATGTTTTATAAATAATTGTAAGAAATGAGAAAGAATGGGATTATAGGTTTTTTTATAATTGCCGGTTTTACTTTCTTTAGTGTACCACCAACCGCCCAAGGTGAGGAAGATATTTCGGGGAATGCAATTGAAAACCAAAAATGCTTACAGTGCCATGGCAAACAGTTTTATTCCTATTACAACGATTGGGTGGAACCAGGATGTTAGAGCAAGGATGAACCCATTTCGTGTAATCGACTCAGCTGATTTTTATATTTCCAATCACAGGACATTTGCATGTACCGACTGCCATTCGCCCGATTACGAAGAATTCCCACATGACGGCAGCCTCAGGATGGAACCAAAATATACTTGTATGGATTGTTACGAGGATGACGAAAACTTTGCAGAGTTCCGTTTTGAGGATATTGTTAACGATTTTGAGAATAGTGTCCATGCAGAAAGGCATGGCGAGGTTTTTACCTGCTGGATGTGCCACAAACCCCACTCCTATCGCACCGATGCCCGTACATCAGAAAGTGTGGTAAACACGGTTGCTTATTCTAACGGGATATGCCTTACCTGCCATGCCTATATGGATATGTACCAATACTTATCTGATGATGAAAACCCAATCATTTTGTCATCTCACGACTGGCCCCCGAAAAAAGAGGGGCATTTTGCCAAGGTGAGGTGTATCGAGTGCCACTCGTCCAATTCTTTGCTCATGGCCTCGTTGTATAATTTCCAATCCATCGAACAACAGGGGTAAAATGATTTAATCAAAATGTCCATGATAAGACAAACTTGATACACAGTAGTGTGGTTATGTTACTATATATTTTCTCTTATATGTCCTTTTATGCCTTTTATGGTTAAAATTTTAAGCAGATGAAAACCCAAACAATGTAACGCGAAAGATTATTTTTGTAACAAAAAGCATTGCCACAAATTCCTTACATCAACATTCACAAGCATGGGCCGGGCCAATCGGAAGATGAGGTTGCCGTTAGAAGCATTTTTTCGCAAGACATACCTCAGGCGGTTGGTAATTATAAAGGGCAGTTGTCCATCGGGACCCATCCCTGGCATCTTGACCCAAATAATATTGAGGCTCAGTTAGCATTGGTTGAAAAGTTTTCGGGGCATGAAAGTGTGATAGCTATTGGCGAAATTGGCCTCGACCGAAAAACACCTGCCCCGCTTGAACTACAGAAAGAAGCCTTTGTTGGGCAACTTGATATTGCCGTGCGTTTAAACAAACCTGTTATTATTCATTGCGTTAAAGCATATCCCGAAATTATTTCCATTTTAAAATCAACACAGTTTAGCGGAAATGTGATTTTTCATGGATATGACCAGAACAGGCAAATAGCAGAACAGTTGATAGAAAACGGTTTCTGCCTTTCGTTTGGCCGGGCTTTGTTGAACGAGACATCGACATCAGGAAAATTTATGAACGTGCGGCTATTTTGAAAAACAGGGATGTTGAGGAGGTGAAAAAGATTGTTTATGATAATTTTAATGATTGTTTTAACCTTAAATCCGCAAGCTGATTCCATTTGGACACTAATTTCACTAATTAACACGAATTTTGTATCACCAAAAATAGATGAACAATTTCATGTATAACCCACTCATTACATTACACTAATAAAAATCCTTGCGGATTTATGATTAATTTTAAGATAGCTATATAATTACCCTTAAGTATGGAAAACTGGACAAATAGAACAGAATTATTAATTGGCCCGGAAAAACTCAGGTTATTAAATGATGCGCATGTTTTGGTTGCCGGGTTAGGTGGGGTTGGGGCTTATGTGGTGGATGCCATCGACACCTTGTCGCCCAAAGTATTTCTGGTTTACGAATGTATTAAGCAGGGCCTGAAGGTGGTAAGCTCAATGGGTGCCGGTGGAAAAACCAATCCCGAACTTGTGCAAATTGCCGATATTTCTGGTTCGCACAGTTGCAGGCTGGCCCGTTACATGCGCAAGCGTTTACAAAAATTGGGCGTGCGCACAGGTTTTAAAGTGGTGTTTTCGCCCGAACCAATTGCCACAGGTTCGATGATAAAAACAGAAAACGAACAAAATAAAAAATCAATGGTGGGCACCATTTCTTACATGCCTGCAATTTTTGGATGTATGTGTGCCTCTGTGGTTATCAGGGACATTGTTCATGCTAATTCCCTTAGCGACTCCATACGGACTAACTTCGTGTCGTTTGAGTCGCTAAGGGAATAAAAAAGGTTTGCTCCAATTATAAAAGAAGTGATAATTATGGTGTCCAACTTTATTCGGGCAACCACTTTTTCAATCTCCTTCAATCTTCTCCTTCAACCTAAACTACCCCGGTCATTAGTATTTACGAAACCCCTTTTTAATAATTTTCACAGTTTCAACCGGAATGCCATTTAGGTAGAAGGTGGTGATATAAGTCCCGTTTTTAATAACATTTCCGTAATCATCCGTACCTTCCCAGGTCATGCTGTATTCGCCTTTGGGGATGTTGGCATCCATCAGGGTTTTTACCGTCCTGCCCTTGATGTCGCTTATCTTTACAAGTACATTAGTTTTGTTTTGGATGCGGAAGGTGATAAATGTGTGGGCCGTAAAGGGGTTGGGGTAAACCAGCACTTTGTTGTCGTTTTTGGTTTTTCCGGTAAACTCGTTTATGGCGGTGCTGGTGTCCTGGTATTCATAAGCTCCCATATCTATGCGGCCGCCCGAGATGCGGGGGTTGCCGGCAAGGTCGGTTGCCGGTAGGTGGATGGTGTCGCCATCGTATTTGTAGAGTACTATTTTACCGTCCTCCATTTTAATGTAAGGATAATCCATGCCTTCTTCGTACATGGGAGTGCCGGCATTTATGCAGGGCGAATCGTTAAGCAGGTAATATGCGGTATCGCCTGTGCCTGCCCAGCGCGGGCCTTCATCCATGTTGCCATCCAGCCAGTTGAGGGTGTGCTGGTTGTACCAGTTCATTATTTCATCTTCGCCGCCTTCGATATTGGAGTAGGCTATGTTGGCGGTGGCGGGGAAACCCGACCCTGAGCTATTGCCTAAAGACAGCTCGCTCAGGGAATCACCAAATAGAATAGAATTATAAATGTTCAATTCTGAACCTTCACTAACATTAACTGCATAGCCTTGCTCCCCACGCACCACATTTCTGCCTATGGTAGCATTTACCAAATCAACTGTTGCATGGTTTGATACAATTAACCCGCCTGCCATGCCCGGCCCCCAAAACGGGTCGGGGACACGGAGGTTATCTGTTATTTGGAGGTTGGTGATTTTTCCACTGAGCATGCCGGTTTCGGGTAAGCTGCCGGATATACCCACCCTCTTTGTGCAAAAAATTGCAGGATTAAGTGAACTGATACAATTGTGTATGTAAAGGTCTTTAAGATATACAATATTGCAAATATCAAAAACCAAACCTGAAAAAGAGGTGGTATATACAAAACCAAACCCATTTATAAAAGTAATGTTTTCAATGCTTATATCGGTCATTAAACCATAAGCTTTAAAAAAGTAATAAAACGAATCGGCATTAAAAATGGTACTATCCCTGTTTGTGCCAATCAACGAAACATAACTTCTGCCATTTAACGGGAAAAGTTCGCCATTAGTCGAAGGTGAATATATTCCATTGCTAAGATATATGCAGTGTGGGTCAAGGCTATCGGAAGCAATGATATGATATGCATAAGCTATTGTTTTTAATGCGGTTCCAAGGGTTATGCCATCATTTGAATTGCTTCCCATTACAGGATCAACATACAAGTCATAATTAACAGGCACAATCTTGGCATTGTTAATTTCAATGGTCAGGTCATTTACCGGATAATTATATACATCATTACTATAGACAAAATGTTGGTCGGGATTGAGGATAGTAAAGGTATCTAAAATTATTTCTTGTGCAGGTGAATAGGATGTTTTACTATATTCTGATCCATAAGGTGAATAATTAAAGTATAAATTACATTTGTTTTGCTGATCGAATATTATGGATGCATCATAGGAACATAATAAACCACCTCCACCTATGAATGAATGGTTGTACCTTATTGTGCTTCCTGAAAGATATGTTACAGAATAACGGCTATAAATCCCTCCTCCGAACTCCGCTTGATTATTTTGAACAATGCAATTTCGGATTACCGGATTAGCGTGAAAAGCAAATATCCCTCCCCCTCTTTTTTGGCTGGTCCCATAGCCACTTCCATTTTGTATGGTAAACCCACAAATCATAATTTCTGCCAGCTCTGTATTTCGTATTGCAATACAACTCCCGTTTTGGAAACCGTCAATTATTGTATTATGTATATAACACTCATCCTGCGTGGTAAGATAGCGGCTGGCAATGGTTATATCATTATAAAGTCTTTCGAGGAGGATATTTTCGTAATAGGTGCCGGGCCATACAAGCACTGTATCTCCTGAGCCAGCAGCCATGCAGGCTTCCTGTATGACGGTGAAATCGCCGGTTCCGTCCTGTTTTACTGTGAGGATTGTCGGGAAGAGCGTAGA
>NIVA01000242.1 GCA_002254335.1 Bacteroidetes bacterium 4572_114
GCTAATAGGCATCAAGCTATTGGCAAAGCCCCTTGGCAGGCCGCCGGCAGTGTCGAATCATGTAAGGCCGGGCGAAAGGAACCCTATCGAAGGCAAGTTCGGGCAGGCAAAAACGGCCTGCGGTTTCGACCGGATACACGCAAGGCTCATAGGGACAAGCGAATCGATAATTGCCAGCATAATCCTGGTACTCAACCTGGTCAAATTGGCCGGGGTGGGAGTGCTATGCCTTTTTGATAAGGTCAGTGTGAGTTTTTCAGCAAGGCAACCAGGATATTTCATGCTGCCATCAAATTGGAAAAATGAAAACCGCAAGAATCTAATTCTAAATTTTGGGATAGCTGCCTGACCAAATAGCCATGATGGGGGCACTGAGTTTTTCAGCAGGCCCTAATTATTACTAATAAAATTGGTAGTAGAACCTTATTTTCAAAATATAAGGGTGCAATGGTGGAGCAACCTCTCAGCGAAATTGATAAGCAACTAAATGAACTTCGCGGCTCATAGAAATAAAACATCAAAGGACTAACGATTATTAACTCATTTGAAATAGATTGAAATTTATTATAACAGGTACAATACTAAAATGGACGAAAGCACAATAAATATGCATAAACAATCCCACCTCCGGAAATTGTGAAGTACAGTCTGCCCTTTTTGTTTCCAGCCAATCACCGGCCCCCGATTTTTTACAGCTTCTTTGCTTTCACTCTCATAAATACGTGGATCAGCAAAAACAGCAACAGGTTAAAAACCGCTCCAATAAAAATCCCGTAAATATCTTTCCAGTCGAAAGTCCCTTTTGACAGATCAAACGGAGGGTGTTGAATTTCCTGATTCGGTCTTTGTCGATAAAACAATTCATTTTATTTCCCTTTCGATAACTTTCAGGTCAATCAAGGCTTCAACAATATCAACAATTTCGGAGGTATGGGCGTTGTCAACTTCTGCTTTTTTCATTATCTCATTAATGCTAAGGCATTCGGCACTGGGGAATGGCAAATGAAAAAGGAACTTTCCTTGTGGGATGCTAAGGTTGATACGGCGTTCGGTCCGTTCGCGGCCCTTCCCCTGCCATATAGCAACACTGCTGATGTATTGATTGTTTCGTGCCGTAGTGAAGCGGACACCGGCATTTTTCCTTTCCCGGATGCGAAGGCCCGGCCCTTCTGATCCCTCACCCTCAGGGAAAAGCGGCGAAAGATCGACCCGCATGGATATTTCCCTCACGTTTAAAATATATCTGAAATAGGGGCGCTTTTTTTCAAAAACTTCCTCTTTTCCAAGTATCCCCAATCCAGCCATGGCCTTTAGAAAATCCTGTACGGTCTTAATATGCAGGTTTAACCTGGAAGCAGCCTCGGATGCTGAAATACTTGTGTAGGCTGCAAGAAGCCTGAACAGGTCTTCGGCATAGTCCTTCGAAATATATGATCCAAATATTGCTGCCTGTTTAAAATCCATTTTTATTCAGTAAATGGGTTTAACCTTAAATCGTTTAGTTTATCAATTACCCTGACACCTTCCCCTTTGAGGAATTTTTCCATAAACCCGGCAAACAAAACTCCGAGGTTGGTGCACAATTTATCAAAAGCAAAGGTGTCTTTAAATTTCACATAATCCTTTGCAGAAATATGCGCAGTTACATTTCCATCATTGTCAAATGAAATCCAAGACCCCGGCTCGTGTTCCTGCTTCAACCCGACAATCCTTGATATGGAATGGTCGAGTGAAAACACCACCCTGTTTTCTTCAAAATAAGGGATGGCAATCAGATTATTCAGCATGAATTCGGCAAAAGCCCTAAGCTCGATTTGCGAATAACTTAATTTGCCCGTATGCATGGGCCTACCGGTAAACCCGTTAGAGGTTTCGGAAACAGGCATTGCCGCAAGTTCAAATATCTCACGGCTCCGCCATTTTAGCCTCCGCGTAAAAATGAAATATAACGTTACACCTACTGCTCCCAATATAATTTTCTGGGTTCATTTCGGGAGACCTCAATTTTCTTCTAAAATACATTGTATCTCAATTTAAGTTTTTAAGTCATAATGTTCAGTTTAAGCTCATCCAGTTTATCAATTACCCGCACTCCTTCACCCTTGCGGTACCACTCGAAAAACTCAATAAAAAGGTTTCCCATGGAATTGCATAAATGGTCGAAGGTGAGGTTTTCGCGGTACATCAGGTAAGTTTGTTTTGAAATATGTACCGTAACATCGCCGGCGTAGTTAAAGGATACCCATGTTTTTTCGATCACATTAAACTCGGGGTGGATAACGAGGTACATCGAATCCTTCATCGTGATGGGCACCAGGTATATCTTATCATCATCCTTATACGACATACAAATTTGGTTTTTACGCAGGAAGGCAGCAAAAGAAAGCATCTCATCCCTGTCTGCGTCAGTCTTCCCAACCGGTAAGGGCCTTTCGGTATAAGTATCTTCGGACGGCTCAACACCGCTGGCGGCAAGTTCCAGGATTTCGGTGCCCTTCCACTTTACTTTTCGCGTTGCCATCAGGTAGAGTAACCAAAACCACAGGAGCACCATCCAAATCCCAAAAAAGCGGGCAAGGGGCGGAAACACCAGGCTAGGGTTGCCCACATACTGGAACTGTATAGACCACAAAGTGCACCCAAATACAATTAGATAGGTCCCGCTGATCAGGTAGGTTGTACTCCTGGTTTTGAGGTAATAAAACCCCAAGGTTATTGCCGCATAAATAAACATGATCACGCCAAGTACTTTTAGCGATCCTGCCGGCCCAATAATGAGGGCACTAATCATAAGTACTACCAGTGAAGCTATTGCCGGAACAAAGCCAGCAATTGAATTTTCGGGTTTTAGTTTTCTGCTGTAAATCATTTTTTTTAATTGTTTATTATTTAATGAGCCCGGTCTAAAAAGCTGTCAGACAGTTATTTTCTATATTAAACACAGAACCAAAAGTATTATATGTCTGACCATTAATCTAAACTGCTGACAGCTATTCACTCAAATATTCACTTTTTAGTCCCGTCAATCATTTAATAATTTCTGGAATAGTATAATGTCTATACGAACTTCTGCGTCCTGTTTTGTAGAACATTGTTATTCTGTTATTTATATACTTCACAAACATTAAACTTTACAAACATACAACTTTACATACCCCTTTGTCAAGCTTTTTAACATTTATTTTTTTCTGGTTAGGGCAGAAAAAACCGGGGATCGTATAAACCATAATGCTTTTGGCTTGTTAATCCTGTAATGCTCCAAAATGGTGTTTTTTAACATTTATGACCAAACATGATTAATTTTGCGAAATCACTTAACATACTTTGATTATTGCGGAAGGCAGCCAGGTTTCACCCGAAGCTTATGGCTACACCAATTCACCAGGATGCTACTCGAAAGAGCAAATTGATGGGTGGAAAAAAGTAACAAAAGCAGTTCACGATAAGGGCGGGAAAATTTTTCTTCAGCTGTGGCATGTTGGGCCATATTCACACAGTCTGCTTCAGCCTGGCAATAAATTGCCGCTTTCGCCTTCGGGGGTAAAACTTGATGGGCAAGTGTTGACCCAGGACGGGCACAAAGAATATGAAACGCCACGGATTATGACCATTGAAGAAATTTAGGCAGCAAAAAATGCCATCGAAGCAGGTTTTGACGGGGCAGAAATACATGGGGCTCATGCTTACCTTATTGATCAGTTTATTATGGATGGAACCAATCTATGGTTACATCATCGATAAGTTGAACGGTTACAATCTGGCCTACCTACACCTAAGCGAAATGATGTCGCCCGAAACACGCCTGGACAAACCGGAAAAAAGCACCGTCCCATTTTACAGAAAGATATTTAATGACACTCTCATCTCCTGTGGCGGGCACAGCCTCGAAAGTGCCACACGCATGTTAGAAAACAATGAAGCTGACCTGATAGCCTTTGGTAAACCTTTCATCTCCAACCCTGATCTGGTGGAAAGGTTCAGGCAAGGTGCCCCGCTTAATGAACCCGATAAATCTACTTTTTATCATGGTGGGGCGAAGGGGTATTTGGATTATCCGTTGATGGAGCAGGTAATTTGATGGTCATTTGTGGTTATTGATTGTCATTTGATTGTCATTTGATTGTTATTGATTGTTATTGATTGTCATTTGATTGTCATTTGGTGGTCATTTGATTGTCATTTGATTGTCATTTGTGGTTATTGAATGGGATATAATTTTGAAACAAGTGGTGGGTTTTTGGAAAGCTACTATTTTCCACACACCCCGTATCTGTGAAAACCTGTGCAATTCCCTCCCTTGTTTTTATGTTTTATGATTAATGGCATTAATCACTTTTAACCATTTTTGATTAATGGCATAAATCACTTTCGGCTATTATTGATTAATGCTATTAATCACATTTCAATGTTTTTGATTATTGCCATTAATCATTATTTATTATCTTTGACCATTATTAATAATTAAGGTAATGATGAACAAAGATTTAGTAAAGCAGATTTTGGTTGAACAAAATCAAAATTTCCTAAGAAAAGAAACCGGTGTAACAAGAGGTGTTTTAGCAAATGTAAGTAAAAAGGCTGCCCTGCCCCACGTCCATGTTATCACCGGAATGCGCAGGTCAGGCAAATCAACTTTATTCAGGCAAATAGTTAAACAGCTATTTAGGGACCAAGGTATTTTCTACGTGAATTTTGAGGATGAACGTTTTCTGGGGTTTAAAGCTCAGGAGTTTAATATAATACATGAAAGCTTAATTGAATTATTTGGCGAACAAAAAGTGTTTTTCATCGATGAAGCCCAAAATGTAGAGGGATTTGAATTGTTTGTGAGGCGATTGTCCGAACAGGGAAATAAATTCTATCTTACAGGCTCGAATGCAAATTTGTTGAGCCGGGAAATTTCTTCGAGGCTTACTGGAAGACATATTGATACGAATCTGCAACCATTCAGTTATCTGGAATATTTAAGTTTTCGAAAAATAAAACCTGAAAAAAATGATATTTATATAACTGAAAAACGCGCTTTGCTTCAAAAAATGTTTAATGAATATTTAAGCATGGGAGGAATGCCTGAGTATCTGAAATATAAGGATGATGAAATTCTTATCCGAATTTACGAAGACATTGTTGCAAAAGATATTGCCATCAGGTATAAAATCACAAATGTCTTTCAGCTAAAACAATTGTACCAGCTTTTAATCTCCAATTTTTCCACGAGGTTTAGTTTTCGTTCACTTATGCAACAAAGCGGAATACGGAGCAACAATACAATTAAAAACTACATCGAATACCTTGAAAATTCTAACTTCGGAAAAGTGATCAATAAATTTGACCATAGCCCGAAAAAGCTAATCAACAGTCCGAAAAAACTTTATATCACCGATCATGCTTTCATTCCAAAAATCTCAACCAAACTCACAAAAGATTTTGGAAGGACTTTGGAAAATATTGAATCATAAGATAAAGGTGATTCCTGTTTGGAAATGGTTGGTATGCTCGGGGATTGAAGCTGCGAATTACAGTAATTAGCTCGGGCCTGGGACGAAGCGGCAGGGATTGGAGTGGCCTCCCGGCGAAGCAACGGCTGATATTTTTGTTGGTGGGCGGAGGCTGACAGAGGAAGACCCCGCGCCACCTACAAAAATACAGCCGGTGCAAGGTGGGTAGAACGGAAAGCCCGCCTGTCCGCCCGTGCCGGTACGGACGGGAATGACGTAGTCGGGCAGGCCTGGTTCAGCCGCCCTAAAAAAAATCATGAAAATAAACCAATGTGTCCCGTTTTTATGAGGATCAGACCCCTTCTTCACTTCCCTAATCCAGGATATTCTCCTCGGCAATTAAGCCTGAAACATAGATGCCACCCATCCCACCGCTTTCAGGATTGTATTGATAAAGCATCACAACATCCAAATCTGAGCCTGTCCATTCAGCAGGTTTTATCACCAGGTATGTCCTTACATCATAATCACACTTGTCGGGGTCGATCCATGAACCGGAATTTGCATAGATGCCCGCATATTGGTTTCCGGCCGGATATACATCAATGCCGGGTTTGTGCGAGTGACCAAATGAAACAACTTTATATGGAGAAAGGTGGGGCGACTGGTACAAATATTCGTACAGGGCGGCACTGGTAAGATCATATCCATGCCAGATGGCAAACAAAACATCCATGGGGACAGGAACTGCATTTTCGGTTTGTGTTTCGGGCCAAAGGTCTTCAATGTTTGCCGAATACATGTCCTGAACACCGTTAAAAGAAAAAGGGTCATTATACCCGTCAACACCGGTCATCAGGATTATTGAAGAATCCATAGGGGGAACGGTCATGTTAAAATCACCAAGGGTATAGATCATCAACCGGCGAATATTTTCCAAGTCCTTCCACATCGCCCTTCCAGATACCGCCCGGGATAATTTCCTCCAAATAATTTTCCATCATCTGCATATCGTGGTTGCCGGGGATATAAATCAAATCAATTTCATCAGGCTTTAGCCGGAAGTAGATACCAGGCCGGTGGTCAGGATTAAATCATATTTCCAGCCATCTTTCAAAATAAAATCCTGATGAAAAACCAGCACCACAACCTTTTCGGAAATTACAAAATCATAATCTGAATCTAGTGATCCTGTTTTATCGGATAAAGAAA
>NIVA01000083.1 GCA_002254335.1 Bacteroidetes bacterium 4572_114
TGGGCAATTGATCGGGCTTGAATAAACAATAAATTATGTAGATGGTTTAACGATAACCAAAAATGAAACCGGCATTGCCAATGGGAGAAGTCTATCCCGCATGCGATTGTATCAGCAAACCCTGACTATACCTCTATACTGAAACACCCCCCCCGAAGCTTTACACTCATAAGTGCCATAAGTATGTTGGACACCGCAGTTGATAGTATATAACTTTCCGTCATCGTAGTTGAAAGTCACATCTTGTCCGAAAAAAAGAGTTAAACCTGTATTGCCTAAATTAGTAGTAGCACCATAAAAATTACTGAAGAACAATCTTATGCACCTCTGTAGAACCATCCATTGAAAGCACAACAAAATAAATACCCCCGGGGGCGGCATCACCATTTTCTTTATCTCCGTTCCACATCAATGAATGATTACCATAGGACAACTCATCCGAACAAACCTGATAAATAAGCCGACCGTAGAGATCATAAATATTGAGGTTAACTGTTGCGTTTTCGACAAGGTGAAAGTTCATTTTAAAATTACCGGATGATGGATTGGGATAGATAGGTTTCATTTTGGATGAAGCAACAATTTGATCGTTTACCCCCACCCCAAGTCCGGGTTCTCCAAGAAAAACATCTGTAAACAATTTGTATCCGCCGGCGTCAAGGGCGATTTGTTGATTGGTGCTACTCACATAAATTGAATCTTCCGCAAAATAGTCGTACCACCAGCCGGTATGCTGGAAGGAGGGGTTGATGCTGCCGGTGTTTACATCAAAATTCCCCAGGATGGTAACATTCATGCTGGTGTGGTTGAGGTGAACCTTTTTCATTGCGCCGTCCACCGATAGGGAGAAATCATCCGTACCAAAGGCTTCCTGCGTTTTACGGAGGAGGTTCAAATAGCTGTAAACCGTAAACAACTGATCCCGTCTTTCATCTAATGCATAATCCCACCTGATTGGTTTTGGATCGAGCCGATGATCGTTGCCACCAATAGCCCCCGGGTAATTAATGTGGTAATCGTAGCCAAGTTCACAAAACTGCCACAACATCTTTGGCCCGGGTATGGTCAGGAAAAATGCACCTGCTAATTCCATCCGCTGCAAAGCGATTGTTGTATCAGTAATGTTGTATCCACTTGCTGAATTCCCATAATTCAAATTCTTGGCCATCAAACGTTCCTCGTCATGACTTTCCATATACCCTGTCAGGTGAGGCTCATCGTACCCCCTTAACAACCACGAAATCCAGGAAAAATCCGAATTACTGTTCCAGCCCATGGTGGCTTCATTGTAATTGAAATTCATATTGCCCCAGATGTCCATGCCATAATTGGCCAGCACTGTCTCCTCGTTATTATCTGTAAAGTGCTCCAGGATAACGTAAGCATCAGGGTTATACACCCAGATCGAATCGGCCATTCTTTTCAGGATAGCGATCCTTGCGGCATCATAATCCCAGCCATTGCCCGGTGTATTTGTAAAACCCTTGGTGAAATCGAACCGAAAACCATCAACCTTGTATTCCGACATCCAATAGCGGTTAACCCTGTCAATAAATGCTTTGGTGGCAGGGCTTTCGTGGTTGAAGTCGCTGCCCCAGGCATAATCGGGATTGGGCGAAACCGTGTTGAACCAGGGGTTGTTAGCGGCAGGCTGGTTGTTTTGGCCATCCCAGTACATTTGTGCCAGCACACATTGGCCATAAGCATGGTTGAGCACCATATCCAATATCACGGCAATACCGTTCGCATGGCAAATATCGATGAATGCTTTCAGGTCATCTTTAGGGCCGTAATATTTGTCGGGCGCAAAATAAAAGGATGGATTGTACCCCCAGCTTAAATTGCCTTCAAATTCATTAACCGGCATCAGCTCAATGGCCGTTACCCCAAGCCTTTTAAAGTAATTTACAGTATCCTTCATGGTATTGAAATCGTGTGCATCCGTAAAGTCGCGCATCAACAACTCGTAAACAACAAGGGTTTCGGTTGCAGGCACATCAAAATTGGGGTGTTGCCACTGATAACCGGGCTGGCCGGTTTGTAATATCGAAACAAGCCCTGTAGTTTTACCTTCCGGGTAGGGTTTCAGGTTTGGATAGGTCTCCTCCTCTATCCAGGGATCATTTAAAGGATCCAGTACTTTATCGGTGTAGGGATCGGCCACAACCAATTCTTCATCAATCAGGTATTGAAAGGCATATTCCTCACCGGGGGTTAATCCCGAAAAGGTCACCCAGTACCTGGTATCGAAATTTTGTGGATCACCCTGGTTACGTTTCAATTTATATTCAGGCCCAACTTCCCAGTTATTAAAATCACCAAAAACATAAACCGATGATTTATAAGGCGCATGAAGCACAAGCGTAACCGTTTGGTTATCGATATAATTAATTCCATCAACAACACCTGAAGGCATCTCTTCCACCACCGTTTCTCCCCTGACATAATAATAAACAGAGTCGGCCACCTCCCCGGTAGAATTGGTTGCAATTACTTTTATCCAGTGTTTGGTGTCAGGATCATCTAGTACGGGATAGTTATTGGATATATAATTCCCCACAACTGATCCTAAAAATTCATTATCCACAAATAATGACATCATCACATTGGTGCCTGATGCGGAAGCCTCAATGAAAATACCCTCATACTGATCTACAAAGTAAGGGTTAGTATTTGGTGAGGTAATGGTAACATTCAAACCCGGTTCATAAACCGTAACAAAGATATCGGGTGATGTCTGGGTACTGCCATCAGAACTCCTGAACACAAAACACATTTCTGAAATATTATCAGATGGCAGCGCACTATAGAATTCCCGTATGGTGGGCACAATATCCAATTGATAAAGGTCGGTATCAATCCTGGTAAGCTGGGGTTGGGTGGAGTTATTTCCCCAATCCCCAATCACATTCTGCCACTGATTTCCGTCAACCGTAATCCCGGTGTGGGCATAAACATCCCCACTGTAACCCTCCAGGGGTGTGCCTTCGGTATTGAAATAGAGGATGACGCTTTCGTCGGCATAGGGTAGGGCAGGGTTGGTATAAACTATCTGGGCCATGCCCGTTAAACCAAAAAGCACGGCAACGTTAAAAAGTACAAATTGAATAGTTTTCATTTTCTGAAAGTTTTTATTAGCAATTAGCGCATTGCAAAAGTAATACAATAGATGCTGTGGCTCGATTAGGAAATGGAAAAGGCTAAATGATACAATAGAATTGTTTGTCCATAAAGTCGATGATTTTCGTAATTGAAGCTCAAATATCAAATATCTAAATCCAAAACAAATCCAAAAAATAAAATCTAAAATCCAAAACAATCCACAGATAACGCTAATAGCTTCGTGTATAACTCTACGATAAGATATTGATTATTAGTTTTTTTATCGGAAACAAACATCTTTTAGTTTCCGTATTTTGGAAACATTTTTATACTTTCGCCGTATGATAATTTTAAACACTGAAACAGGACAAAGCCATCAGGTAAAAATTGAAGCTGTTGTAAGTGGTGATTTTAAAAAAATAACAAAAAGAAGGTACTTTTTTGATTGGAAAGAAGAAAAAGACCAAGAGCTTTATAAATTAAGAATAGTTGGAACAAGCGATATACTCGGACTTGTTTCGTGCGAACGAATACCTGAGGAATGGAGGGTTCATATACGGCTACTTACTGTTTCTCACGAGAACAAAGGAATTGATAAGAAATATGAAAACATTGCCGGGGACTTGATTACATTTATATCAAAAATTGCTGTGAGGGAATACGCTGAACTCGCCTGCGTGTCATTGAAACCAAAAGGGGTAACCGCCCAGCATTATATAGACAAATATGATATGAATATAACAGGTGCGACCTTAAGCATTGAGATAATAGAAATATTGAATTTAATAAAAACGTACGACCATGATTAAAAAGAAAAGAAGTTTTAAGGTGAAGGAGGGTGCCGAGTATGGGGTAGATTCAAGATACTCTTCAAAAAAAGAGAGACAAGCTGACGGTAAAGCATTGATGGAAGATAGATTGCAGAGAATGAAAAATGTTTCTACCGATCAAATTATCCGGGCCAGATTATTACAATTGAAGATTAAAATGGAAGAATATATTCAGGCGCCTGTATATAAGAACCATAATTTTTTTACCGAATTCTTATCTTCATATATTGACACTGTCTATAGTAAAAGGAGCAACTTTGCTAAAGACATAGATATTACGCCTGTACGACTGAGCCAGGTCTTGAATAACCATAGGGAACCTAAGGAAGAATTCATGCTGAGACTTATGATACATTCTGAAAAAACGTATGAAAATGTATGTCAATTTCAGAAAAAGACCTGGTACCAGGTTTATTATCATGAAAAAATATGTGATACTATGTCTAGTCAGGAAGAATGGAGGCCTAATGTTGAAAAGCATGTCAATATAAGAAAACTAATCAAGGCTTAAAACAATAACAACAAACCAAATAAGAAATATGTTTAAGCTGGTAAAGCAATGAAAGCCTTCGAGATTTAAATAATTCATAACTTGCGCCCCATTTATCATCATCCTATGAAACAATATTTCAAAACAGTAATTATTATCATTAGCTTCATCATATTGTGCCTGGCAGGAATAGGTGCCAAAGCCCAGCTTGCCGATAGTTTAATGAAAAAGGTGGAGGACTTGGGGGATTATCTGTTATACCGCAATCACGATACCACCTACATCAGCAATTATGGGGATGAAGTTGCCGTAAAATTGCTTGCCTTAAATAAATACAATTATTTCAGGATCAGGGACAGGATCAACAAGAGCCGCATAAGATACAGGCCGGCCCGGGATTTGTACATGGGTATTGGGCTTTCATATAAATTGTTTGCTTTTAACTTAACCTTTAATACCGGTCTGCGAAATAAATCAGATTTTGAAGACACCAAATCACTCGATTTTCAGGGGAGTATGTTTACCAGCAAACACTTCATTTCGGCAACACTTCAATATTACCAGGCATATAAACTGGCAAATATTTCAGGAACTGATGTTCCGATAAACCCGGGGTCTGAAAGAAGGGAGGATATACGTACAATTACTTTTGGGCTTCAGTATATGTATGCCTTTAACTACACGAAATTTTCGCTAAAGGCCCCATTCGTTTTCAATGAAATGCAGCGCAAAAGCGCGGGTAGCACTATCCTGGGCGCCAGCTTCAACATATTTATTATGAATGCCGATTCTTCAATAGTACCTCCTGAAGTTGCACCATTCTTTCACCCCGACCTTCATCTTCGGGATCTCAATGTTTTGAGTGCAGCTGTAAACTTTGGTTATATGTACACCTTCGTATATAAGAAACATTTCTTTCTTACCCTCAGTTTAGTCCCGGGTATTAATATCAACTTTGGCGACTACTTTGCAGGCTTAAGAAACGAGATAAACCTCAATGCTCATTTTAGGCTGAACTCCTTGAATGCCATCGGGTATAATGGCCGGAAGTTTTTTGCCGGGTTGAATTTTTTATCTGATTCATATTTTTCAAGGATTAAAAAAAAACTTACTGCTGAAATTGGCCGTGGAAAAATCATCATTTTTGCAGGATACAGGTTTGGGAAGTAGCATGAGGTGCACAAATGAAGAAATTTCATGATTGGACTCACGTATCTTAACAATAGAACCCTATTGCAAAATAATACTACTTTTGCGCGCTTAAATTTTCAACCATTTAAATTAGAAGACATGACAAACACAGAAAAATTTAGAAATGCATGCGAAGCAGCCAGCCAGGCATTCGCAAAACTCAACAAAGAAGAATACGCTGATTTACAATCGAAACTGGAATACTGTATTGGAAGTTTTGATTTTGATAATAACCCTTCAGGATTGATAGAATACGGTAAAATCGCGTTACAGGAATTGAAGGCTTTTAAGGCAAAGAACCCAAGGAAAGTAAATAAAAAAATTATTGCAGACCTTGAGAAGAACCTTCAAAATTAAGTTTTCGCCAATTTGATTTAAAAGCTGCATGATTAATTTGTGCAGCTTTTTTTCTGCATTGATTTGTTAACTTCGCGCCAATTTTTTTAAGATGCCCCATTAACACCTTCAAATGAAATATATTAAACAGATTGACGGACTGAGGTTTGTCGCCATATTTCTTGTATTGATCGCACACTGGCTTTCACCAACTTTCGAGAGTGCCTGGCTGAAAAACATTGATTTTGGTACTGGCGTGACCTTTTTTTTTGTAATAAGCGGCTTTCTGATTACAAAAATACTGATCGATTTTAAGCAAAAAAACCAGCATGAAGAAGGGCGTGGCAACTGGCATTCCATCAAATCCTTTTACATAAGGCGGACACTTAGGATTTTCCCGATATATTACATCACTATCTTTTTTCTTCTCGCCATTGGGTTTCAAAACGTTAAGGAGCTTTTCCCCTGGCTCGTAACATATACTCTTAACATCCAAATTGCAATAACAAACGATTTCCCCGGGAGTTTCACCCATTTCTGGTCACTTGCCGTTGAAGAGCAGTTTTATGTTTTTTGGGCATTTTTCATTGTTTTTCTACCAAATAAATATCTTAAAGGGTTAATTTTCAGTAGTATTTTAATTTCTATCGGGCTTCACTTTTACCTGACTTATTTTACACCTTACTGGGCGGCATCCAACGGGCTGGTCATTACAAATATGCACAGCCTGGGCCTGGGGGCGCTTATCGCCTACGATAAAGCATTCGGGAATCATTTTTCAAAGCATATCAAAACTTTCAAATACGCCCTGTATGCATTGCTGGTGGTTTATGCCGTCGTTTATGTTTATCCCCATTCGGGCTTGTTTTTCCAAAAACTCAAACACACTTCCGACACCTATTTATCTTTTGTATATTTTGCTATTGTGGTTATTGCTTCCAACAATGCCTTCACCTGTGGCACAAAAAAATTCCTCGAAAACCCTATTGTGCTTTATATCGGTAAAATCAGCTATGGGCTATATATTTTCCACCTGTTCATGAACCCGCTCTACTTTGGCTTTATCGGCTATCATATTCATTTGCCCGTAAATTCCAATTTTGGATATTTCATTTTGTTCTTCTTTATCAACCTTGCCCTTGCCAGTGCTTCCTGGTTCCTCATCGAAAAACCAATCATTGGGTTGAAAAAACATTTTAAGTATTAACCGGGTTTACAGGCATTTCAACAAGCTACCACTCCAATCCTTGCCGCTTCGTCACATGCTCAACATGGTGTGGTCATAACCTGGCTTATGTTTTTAAATGTCAAATATTATTTTGTCCATGTAACTCCTAAGGTTATTAATGGTTAAACCCTCGGGGTTTTCAGTTGTCCGCAGGACAGAATGTGAATAACCCTCAATGCAATTGGGGGCTTTTTACAAACTATTGGTCATCACAACCCCTTGTGGGTTGAACTTGCATATAGTATTAAAAGAAATTGTTAAAATAATTTGCCCCCAGCACATCAAAATAATATTTAGCCTAAAAACATTGTTAAATATTGATTTTTATTACTTTTGCCCTCCAAAAAAACGGGACGTTAGCTCAGTTGGTTTAGAGCGCTTGCTTGACAGGCAAGAGGTCACTGGTTCGATTCCAGTACGCCCCACTATTTTAATCATATGGACATATTACATGTCCTTTTTTTATATCCCTGATTTTAAGTAAGGTTTATCAAATAATTTTTGTGATTATGAAAAAAACATTCCCAATCCTGCTCCTGGCATTCCTGCTGTTTAACCTGCCAATAAATACTCACGCGCAAGAGGAAAGCAAAAAAGAACTTACCCTCGATTTGGTTTTAAAATCACGCGAATTTTCTCCACGTAGTGTACGTGGGGTTTCGCCGCTGAATAATGGTGAACTTTTTTCCAGGGTACGCCCCGATTCAATTAATGCCTATAGTTATAAAACCGGTAAATTGGTTGAAGTAATCGTAACTGCCGATGAGTTGATCCCTGAAGGGGATACTGTGCCAATACCCATGCGGGGTTATAAATTTAGTGCCGGTGAATCGAAAATCCTGTTTGCCACCGAAACCGAACCCATTTACCGCAGGTCATCAAAATCAAACTTTTATATCTTCGACAGGGGAACCAAAAAATTAACTGCTTTATCCGAAAATGGAAAACAAAGGCTGGCCGGCTTTTCGCCGGATGGTTCAAAAGTTGCGTTTGTCAGGGAAAACAATATTTTTATTAAAGACTTAACTACAGGCAAAGAAAAACAAATTACCTTCGATGGCAAGGACGGTCATATCATCAACGGCACTACCGACTGGGTTTATGAAGAGGAATTTTCGGTAACCAAAGGGTTTTATTGGTCGCCCGAGGGTGACAGGCTCGCGTTTATGCGGTTCGACGAATCCAATGTTAAAGAATGGATGTTGACCTACTATGGCGAACTTTATCCGGACCGCCACAGCTATAAGTACCCAAAGGCCGGCGAGGACAATTCGGTAGTCACTGTTCATGTTTTTGCACTTAATTCAGGCCAAACCACATTGATGGATGTTGGTGCGGAAACCGATCAGTATATACCTCGCATAAAGTGGGCACCGGTAGAAAACAAACTTGCCATTTACAGGGTAAACCGTTTGCAAAACAAATTGGAAATCCTCTTTGCCGATGCCAGCTCAGGATCATCAGAAGTGGTTTATACCGAAAAGAACAAGTACTACATCGAAGATGGAAACTACGACAATATCACCTTTCTTGATAATGGAAATCAAATAATCCTCACCAGCGAGCGTGACGGGTACAACCACATTTATCTTTACAATATTGATAAGCAGGGGCTGCAGCAAATAACAAACGGCGATTGGGATGTTACCAATTTGATTGGTGTCGATCAGGAAAATAAAAAAGTTTATTACCAGTCTGCCGAAGTATCTCCGATGGACCGCAATGTTTATGTTATCGGATTTAACGGAAAGGGCAAAAAGGGACTTGCCCCGCAACCAGGTTCAAACAGTGCCCGGTTCAGCAGCGATTTTACATATTTCATTAAAACCTGGTCGGATGCCAACACCCCGCCGGTTTACACAGTGAACAGGGGCAAAAACGGAAAGCTCGTCCGTGTAATGGAAGATAATCAAAAACTAAAAGATATAAGGGCCGGTTTTCCGTTACAGCCCAAAGAATTTTTTACAATTACAACTTCCCGGGGGGTTGAACTGAACGCCTGGAAGATAATGCCTTTCGATTTCGATCCCAATAAAAAATATCCTGTCCTGTTTGATATTTACGGTGGGCCGGGTTCGCAAACCGTGCGCAATAGTTTTGGCAGGGGAGGTATGTGGAACCAATACTTAGCTCAGGAAGGTATTATGATAGTGTCGGTGGATGTCCGTGGCTCAGGTGCCCGTGGGGAAGAATTTAAGAAAATTACCTACCGGGAGCTTGGAAAATATGAAACAGAAGACTTGATAGGATCAGCAAAATACCTGGCAAGCCTACCTTATATTGACGGTGATCATATTGGCATTTGGGGCTGGAGTTATGGCGGTTATATGTCTTCACTTTGCATGACCAAGGGGGCCGATGTTTTTGATGTGGGCATTGCAGTGGCCCCGGTTACAAATTGGAGGTACTACGACAACATCTACACCGAACGTTTTATGCGCACGCCCCAGGAAAACCCAACCGGCTATGATGATAACTCACCAATAAACCATGCCGATAAGCTAAAAGGGGAATTCCTGCTTATCCATGGGATGGCCGATGACAATGTCCACCCGCAAAACACCTATGATTTTGTTACAGCACTTGTGGCCGCCGATAAGGATTTTGAATTTATGGTTTACCCAAACTCAAACCACGGCATCTACACCGGCAAAAACACACGTTTCCACCTTTACAAAAAGATGACGGATTTTTTGTTGGAGAATTTGAAGTAGTGGGGGAGTGGAGAAATGGAGAAATGGAGTGAAGGAGGAATGGAGTGCGGAGAGTCGGGGAAAATGCTATATCCAAACAAAAAGAATGATTAAACGACACTTGTTAGTTCGAAGTTTTCTATATAGGCTCTTAAAAAGCCACTAATGCTAACATGTTAACGATATTTATGCTACTGCTTTCAATCCGTATTGGAGTTGTATTTCTTTGATTTCATTTATAGTGTTTAAATAGAGGCCGCTGAAAGAGCCCCATACCTTTGCCAGTTGGCAAATTCAGTGTATATTTGCCGGTATATAAGCAAGGGAAAATGATGAAACAGCGAAAAAAGCATGCACCTGTGCCCGGTTATGTCAGTCCAAACCAGCTGGACCTGGAAGGGTTTGAGACACCCTTCGAGCAGGCACTCAACCCAAAAAACCGATGGGTCACATTGGCAAACATAATCCCCTGGGATGAAATATGCAACCTCTACAT
>NIVA01000004.1 GCA_002254335.1 Bacteroidetes bacterium 4572_114
AGCAGCCCGCCGGGTTTTACAGTTTCTTCAAACTTATCCATCGACTGCTGGTTAAGTATGATGGCTGTGTCGTAAAAGTTTAGGATGGGCGAACTTATCCTTTCGTCGCTAACAATTACGGTAACGTTGGCGGTACCACCGCGCATTTCGGGGCCATAAGATGGCATCCAGCTAACCTCCTGGTCTTGCATAATTCCCGAGTAGGCCAAAATTTTGCCCATCGATAAAACACCTTGTCCCCCAAAACCTGCTATGATTATTTCTTCAGTCATATTTATATTATTTTTAACTTTTCAATCAATTTGCAATAATTATTATTAGCGTAATTCACTGAATTATCAAATTGCTAAATTGTTACATTTTCAAATTATTTCTTCTCCACCAACTCCCCATCAACCTTAATGTCACCCATCGGGTAGTAGGGGAACATATTTTCGACCATCCATTCGTTTGATTTGACCGGGGCCATTTTCCAGCCTGAGTTGCAGTTTGAAACTATCTCTACGAAAGTTACCCCTTTATTCTCTTTTTGCAGTTCGATGGCTTTACGTATGGCCCTTTTGGCTTTTCTTACCGCTGCCGGGGTGTGCACTGCGTGGCGTGTAACAAAATAAGTACCTGGTAGCTGGGCTATCAATTCTGTGATTTTCAACGGGTTTCCCATCGAAGGCAAATCCCTTCCGTAGGGCGAAGTTGAAGTCCTCATCCCCGGCAATGTTGTGGGTGCCATCTGGCCGCCGGTCATTCCATAAATACCATTGTTGATAAAAAAAATGGTGATGTTTTCTCCCCTGTTACAGGCATGGATGGTTTCGGCAGTCCCGATGGCTGCCAGGTCGCCGTCGCCCTGATAGGTGAAAACAAATTTTTCGGGCATAGTCCGTTTTACACCGGTAGCAACTGCCGGGGCGCGTCCGTGGGCTGCCTGTATCATGTCGATGTTCATAAACTCATAAGCCAAAACCGAACAACCTACCGGGGCCACCCCAATAGTATCTTCCTGCATGCCCAGCTCGTCAACCACCTCCATAATAATGCGGTGTGCCGTTCCATGGCCACATCCCGGACAATACGACAGTATATTGTCTGTCATAAGTTTGGTTTTGGTGTAAACCAGGTTTTCTTCCTTAACTATATCTTTAATGTCCATAGGTTTAACCTCCAATAATTTTTTGTTCAAGTGCTTCCAAAACTTCATCAGGTGAATGTATAATCCCACCATAGCGCCCAAAATGTTCAACTTTAATATCACACCCTACTGATAGCTTAATATCTTCAATCATTTGTCCGGCACTCATTTCCACCGAAAGTATCCCTTTCATTTGACGGGCTAATTCGGCCAATGGTTTTTTTGGGAATGGATAAAGTGTAATGGGCCTCAATAAGCCGACTTTAATGCCCTTTTGCCTGGCGAGGAAAATTGTTTTTTGGGCAATCCTTGCACTGGAGCCATAAGCAACTATCAGGTATTCTGCGTCTTCGGTGTCAAATAATTCATATCTTACTTCTTCCTCTTCCATTTGGCGATATTTAGACTGCAGGTGGTGGTTGTGTTTTTCCTGTTTTGCTGAATCAAGGTCGAGTGAAGTAATAATATTTCGTTCGCGGTGTTCCGGTTTGCCAATTGCTGCCCACGTGCCGTTCAACTCTTTAATTTCTTCTGCAGTCCAGCGTGGCTTTTGGTCTTTAAGCTCAACTTTTTCCATCATTTGGCCTATCATGCCATCCGACAGGATCATTACCGGGTTGCGGTATTTGAATGCTATTTCAAAGCCTAGTTCAATAAAGTCGGCCATCTCCTGTACCGATGCAGGTGCAAGTGTAAGCAACTTGTAGTCGCCATGCCCACCACCTTTCACGCTCTGGAAATAGTCGGCCTGCGAAGGTTGGATGGTGCCCAGGCCTGGCCCGCCACGTACAATATTTGCCAATACACAGGGGAGTTCTGCCCCGGCAAGGTAAGAGATACCTTCCTGGTATAAACTCATCCCGGGGCTTGATGATGATGAGAAGACTTTTTTGCCAACAGAGGCAGCACCATACACCATGTTGATAGCGGCCAATTCGCTCTCGGCCTGTAGCACTGCCATGCCGGTGCGCTCTTCGGGGCGCTCCATCATCAGGTATTCGATAACTTCGGATTGGGGCGTAATTGGGTAACCGAAGTAGGCATCCACACCTTCGCGGATTGCGGCTTCGGCAATTGCCTCATTCCCCTTCATTAATTTTAATTCACCCATTTCTATATGAATTTTTAAATTTTAACTATTTTTTTGACCTTGTAAACTGTAATTACTCCGTCAGGGCAAACAATAGCACAATTGGCGCAACCGATGCAAGCATCAGGGTTGGCCATATAAAGGTAATGGTATCCTTTGCCGTTTACTTCTTTTGCCAGTTCGATGACATCGGTGGGGCAGGCCGGGATGCATACTTCGCAACCCTTGCACCGTTCAACATCAACAACAATAGCACCTTGAACTTTAGCCATAAATATTGTTTTTTTAATATTTTTTCAAAGTATTTTTTTGAATGCGCGAAATTAAGTTTTTAAATTGACCGGGGTTCAATATGTTCGATTTTTTCTTTGAAAAGCACTAATTTTTACTGAGTATAAATTCCGTGGAATCGGTGATCGGTGAACGGTGATCAGTCATCAGTGATCGGTCAACTGACACCCGTCACCCGGCATCTCTACCCCTCCCTATGGTCTTCATTAAATTTCCTCAATCTTTCTTCGAGGTCTTTAAACTGTGAACGTTTAACGAGGGATACACATGCCCGGATGCCTTCGTGGCGTTCGCTGCCTGTGATATCGAGGGTAATGGCCGAGATGCCGTAATATAAAAGTTTTTCTATCAGTTGGGCACCGGTAAAGCCGGGATAGGCAAATGTAAAATAGAAACCATCGGCTATTGGCTCGTCTTCATCTTTATCGTAAACAATAGTAAAGCCGTTGGTGAGGAACATTTTTTTCATGATCTTTGCTTTTTCACCATACTCCTTAACCACGTCAAGAAAATTTAGGCGGCCTTCGTTGGCTGCTTTTAATATAGCGGTAAGGGCATACTGTGCCGAGTGGGGTGTCCCCGAGCTTAACGAGTAGATGGAGCCAAAAATCATTGCGTAGCCCACATTATCGGATTTATAATAGCGTAGCAGGTCTGGGGCTGTGGTATCGAATAGCTTGTCCGAAACTATCATCATCCCCACACGTTCGCCGGCATAACTGAAAGCTTTGGAGCTGGAGATAAGCAACACCCAGTTATTGGTATAATGGGCAACGGTAGGCTGGTAGGGTGGATGCCCCGGTATGGAGTAATCTTTCCTGAAATCCATGGCAAAATAGGCCAGGTCTTCGATAACGACGATGTTATATTTTGTGGCGAGTTCGCCAATAATTTTCAATTCTTTTTCGGTAAAACAAATCCATGAAGGGTTGTTTGGGTTGGAGTAAAGTACACTGCAAAAACGCCCGGTCGCCAAATAGGATTCCAGTTTGTCCCTTAGTTTGTCGCCACGGTAATTATAAACATCAAACGAATCCCATTCCTGGCCCATAACCTTTAGTTGTTGTTTATGGACGGGGAAGCCAGGGTCGATAAAAAGGGTGCCTTCACGTTCTTTGTACATGCGGTTAAGGGTAAGGAATGCAGCAAAACTGCCCTGCATCGACCCTACCGTTGGCAGGCAGCCTTCGGGGTCAACATCAACATCCATATAATTTTTTACAAATTTCGATATTTCAGATTTCAGCGCCGGTATCCCGAAAATATCAGGGTATATGGCTGCTACCCCCCTGTCGAGGGCATCTTTTTGTGCCTGCACACCAATAGCCGTTGGCGGAAGCCCGGGTATGCCCATCTCCATTCTAACAAACTTTTTACCGGTATCTCGCTCAATCTGGTCGATTAGCTTTTTTATCTCGCGGATGGAAGCATCGCCAATACTTGGTAATTTGCTTTCCTTAATTTTTTGGCTGACAATGTCATAATCAATGGGAGTATCTTTCATGTGTATAATATTTTTGTGAAGTGAAAAATGAAATGTTAATAAGTTAACAAAGATATAAAAAAATTGTTACCGGGGCCGATTTAATGGAAAATTTGAAATTGGAGAAGGGGGCGGGTTTCAAGTTTCCCTCCTTCGCTTCGCTTCGGCGGACAGGCAGGTTTCAGGCTTCGTTGTCACCCGTAATCCCCCCCCCTCCCCTCCTTATTTGTTCACATACGAACAGTATAAAGAAAGAAATCGAACACTTTGCACGGATGATGCGGTGATTTTATAGATAAAGTACTGAACTTTAATGTGATAAATTGTTTGGCATAGAAAATGAGTAATGTGGACGACTTTTTAATTTAAAATATCCCGGACCAGTTTAATATTGAAATTCAGCATGGGCAAACTCCTCCATCTCCCAAATATCGGACAGGAACTTGAAAAAAAGCTTCTTGCTGCCGGTATTGATTCCCCGGAAAGGCTTAGGGAAAAAGGGAGCAGGAATGCTTTTGTGAAAATAAAAACCATCGACTCCAGTGCTAATTTTGATATGTTATTGTCGCTCGAAGGGGCGGTGCAGGGTTTATTATCAGATGAATTAGAGATACAAACCACTTCTGAATTAAAAGAATTTATGGAGATTTTTAATCAGTAAATAAAAATCAGTAACTAACCGCGTGTTCAACCGTCTAAAAAGTGTTTATAAATAAAGTAGATGATTTTTGCAATTAAAGTTGTGTCCGGTCTAAAAACGAAGTTTTTGAAAATTAGCGAAATTTTGTTATTTCCAACCAAAAGATTATAAAGTAATTAGAAAAATATATTAGTGCATCCATATGACTGAAAGGCATCCGTATGGACGGACAAGTTTCGCGGCAAAATATGGCTTTTTAGACCGGACTCAAAGTTTAAATTTCCAAAGTAAGCACAAAACCCAAATCCTATAACAATTAGGTCTAAATCCAAAAACAAATCATCGAGTTTAAATTCAGACTAAATAGTAACATTTAAAGAACATAGATTATGATAAAAACTGTTAACTTAACCAAAGTGTTCCGTACAGATGAAGTAGAAACCACTGCTTTGAACAAGGTATCTTTTGAAGTTAAAGAAGGGGAATTTGTTGGGGTAATGGGCCCGTCGGGTTGTGGAAAATCAACACTGTTAAATATCCTGGGGCTACTTGATAACCCCACTGACGGGGAATATTTTTTTCTCGAAAATGAAGTTTCTAACAATTCCGAAAGGCAGCGGGCCTCGTTGCGAAAACACAATATTGGTTTTGTGTTCCAGAATTTTAACCTTATTGATGAACTCAATGTTTATGAAAACGTTGAGCTCCCTCTCATTTATCTTGGATATAAATCCAGCGAGAGAAGGCAAAAAGTGGAGTCGGCACTTGAACAGATGCAAATTATCCATCGTAAAAAACACTTTCCGCTACAACTTTCTGGGGGGCAGCAGCAAAGGGTCGCAGTTGCACGCGCAGTGGTTGCCAATCCAAAACTGATACTTGCCGATGAGCCAACCGGTAACCTTGATTCGGCACATGGCGAGGAAGTGATGAACCTGTTGGAACAATTAAACAAAAACGGTACTACCATAATAATGGTAACCCACTCGCAAAGAGATGCCGAATACAGCCACCGTATTGTAAGGTTATTCGACGGACAGGTTGTAACCGAGAACATCAAGGAGCAATTTGTGCTTTAGGGTTTCGGGTTTGAGGTTGCGCTTGGCTTCCTTCACCCGGCATCCGGCATCCAACACCCGTCGCTTTTCAAGTTTCCCTCCTTCGCTTCGCTTCGGCGGGCAGGCAGGTTTCAAGTTTCAGGTTTCGGGTTTCAAGTTGCGCTCAGCTTCCTTCACCCGGCATCCGGCATCCGGCACCCGTCCTTCGCAGGTTTGAAGTTTCAGGTTTCGGGTTTCAGGTTTCGGGTTTGTGGGGTGGGTAGAGACGCACGGTCGTGCGTCTGTACTTTTTCGTTTCAGGTTTCGGGTTTGTCAAAATCACTCGACCCACCATGGGGAGTCCGTATGATGCGAAATGATCCCTGCCCGCATGTGCCCTCATGGATGGATACTGCATCAAAAAAAAGAACAAATTTACCTTTTGTATTAATATTAAAACTTCCGGGATATGTTTAAGAATTATCTGAAAAGTGCCCTGCGGAATATTACGAAGAACAAGTTTTATTCGTTCCTCAATATTTTGGGGCTGGCCGTTGGCTTTGCTGCCTTTATTTTTATTTTTCTCTACATCCGGGACGAATTATCCTATGACAGGTACCACCAGAAAAGCTCACAAATCTATAGGGTAGAATCAAGCTTCAACATTTCGGGCAAACACGAAACCTTTGCAATAGTACCTACACCAATGGGGCCGGCCTTGAAACTCGAATACCCTGAAGTAAAAGAGATGTGCCGTTTTATGAACACCGGGAACACACTTTTTAAATATGGTGACAAAGAGTTTTACGAAGACAATTTCTATTTTGCCGACTCCACCGTTTTCCAAATTTTTACACATAAATTGCTGATGGGAAACCCTTCAACATGCCTTGTAGGGCCAAAATCATTAGTGATTGACGAGACGACCGCAAAGAGGTATTTTGGTGATGAAAACCCCATGGGGAAGGTCCTCGAATCTGGAAGTGGAAGAGAGTATAAAATTACCGGTGTAATGGAAGACCTGCCAAAAACTTCACACCTAAAGTATCAGGCTTTATTATCGGTTACTACTTTGTCGGCACTTCGCGGAGAGGAAGAATTTAACAGCATGAAGCCCGAAAGGTTTTGGAACATTGGGGTTTACACTTACCTTTTACTGAATAAAAATACCAATATGCAAAGCGTTCATGAGAAATTTCCCGGCTTTTATGATAAGTACATGAAATCGGTAGGGGACGCTGTTAATGCCAGTTTCGACCTGATGTCAACACCACTTGTAGAAACACATTTCTCAGGAAACCTCTCTTCGGATTTACCCAATGGAAACATGGCCTACATTTACATTTTTGGGGCCATTGCATTGTTTATCCTAATAATTGCATCCATCAATTACATGAACATGGCCACTGCCCGATCGGCAAAACGGGCACGTGAAGTAGGCATCAGGAAGGTTGCCGGCGCGTATAAAAATCAACTTATCGGGCAGTTTCTCAGCGAATCACTATTGCTTGCATTTGTTGGGTTGATAATAGCTATAATACTGGTTTATATGTTTCTGCCCGACTTCAATACCCTGTCGGGCAAGCAAATCGAATTTAATATCATCGCCCAGCCCGGATTGTTTTTATCTATCCTGGGGGTTACAACATTAATAGGTTTGTTTTCGGGAAGTTACCCTGCCTTTTTCCTGTCATCCCTAAAACCGGTTTCGGTTATTAAGGGCGGCAGTTCAGGAAACGGAAAAGGTGGCGGCACATTACGAAAGGTGCTGGTGGTAGTTCAATTTGCTATTGCCATTACCATGATAATTGGAACTGTTGTGGTTTCCGATCAATTAAGCTTTTTACGTGATAAGGATTTGGGCTTCATTAAAGATAATATGGTGATCCTTGAATTACAGGATTCAGCCTTCAGGAGCAAGGTAGGGCCATTTAAGGAGGAACTGCTAAACAATGCCAATATCCTGGCGGCAACCAACTCAACAGGCATCCCTGGCGACAATAGATGGATACAGGTGGTTAGGATTGAAAAAGACACCGCGATGATTGATGATTCGATGATACTTGCCCTGGTTGATCAAGATTTTATTAAAACCTTTGGCATCAGCCTTATCGAGGGCAGGGGGTTTGACAAAGAAATGGGCACAGATGCAGAAGAAGCAGTAATTGTGAATGAAACCACTGTTAAACAATATGGTTGGGACAACCCCATTGGAAAAAAAATCCACTGGGGTTTTGAATTGGACGGCACTGGTGGCAGGATGTTAAAGGTTATTGGGGTTGTTGAAGATTTCCATTTTAATTCGCTGCACAACAAGGTAGTCCCGTTCATGATGTTCCTTTCAGACTTCGATAAAGGTTATCTTTCACTACGGGTCAACCCCGAAAATTTTGGTGCAACTATTCAATTTATTGAAGATAAATGGAACGAGTTTGGCGCAAAACGCCCATTTAATTACAAAATGCTAAATGAAACCTGGAGCGAAATGTATGTTGCAGAACAGAAGACCGGCATAATTTTTACCATTGCTACTTTGCTCACAATATTTATCGCCCTTCTGGGCCTGTTAGGGTTATCATCATTTGTGGCCGAACAAAAGACCAAGGAGATTGGGATCAGAAAAGTAATGGGCGCCACGCTTGGAAATATCCTTACATTGCTGTACAAAGAGTTTGTTTTATTGATAATTATTGCTTTTGTAATTGCAATCCCGTTGGCATGGTGGCAACTGGACAGCTGGTTATCTTCAAATTTTGTATATCATATTGCCATTTCGGCGATGTCGGTTCTATTGGCTGGGTTGCTGGCACTAATTATTAGCATGCTCACCATTAGTTTTCACACACTGAAGGCCAGTTTAGGAAACCCGGTCGATGCCATTAAATGTGAGTAAAATTTATGGCCTTAATTTTAAAAACAATTATTTGGAATATTAGCTGTCAGACAGTTTCTCAAAGGCTCCCGTTTAAAAACCCAGGATATCCGAATTGTCCAACAGCTTTCAATAATTAACATATTTATTAATTAACTAATGAGTCCGGTCTAAAAACGAAGTTTTTGAAAATTAGTGAAATTAAATTATTTTCAAACACCTGTTTATAAGGTGTTTTAAAAAATATATTAGCGCATCCATACGGACAAGTTTAGCGGCAAAAAATGGCTTTTCAGACCAGGCTCACTAATAAAACAACAAAATGACAAAGATTATTAACATCGTTTTAATCGTGGTTTTTTCCACATTTAGCCTCATGGCCCAAAATTCAGTTAAAGAGGAACAGGAAGCCATTAAAAAAGTAATTCAAAGCGCTTATGTTGACGGGCTTTGCAACAATGCCGACCAACAGGCCATTGATGCCGGCTTTCACGAAGGTTTCAGGTTGATTGGCATAGGAAAAGGGAACAGCATGTGGAATTACCCAATCTACAACTGGGCCGAAGATGCCAGGTTGGGAAAACTGGAAGGGAAATTCCCGAAGGAAGGTGATGAAAAAGTTACCATAAAGTTCCTTTTTGTTGATGTTGAAGGAACTGCTGCAACGGCCAAACTGGAGTTTTATGTGGGCAAGCAAAAGAAATACATCGACTACATTTCGTTGTATAAATTTGAAGATGGTTGGAAAATTGTGAGTAAAATTTTTTACAGGTTCCCCGATGAGAAAAAATAATTGTTTTCTGCAACAATAAATCGAAGAAATCATCATAATAGTCTATCACCAACTTTAATTGGTTTAACCGCACCCGCAAAACAGGTGCGGTTATTTTTCTTGGTTGATCCACATATTTCTAACGGGATAAATTTACTATCAATCAATTAGCAGATAATAACTATTTTCGCGGCCATTTAAAGGCCATATCTTAAAATTCTATTAATTAATACTTATCAATCAAATGAAATACAGGAAGTTATTAACCTGGGTTTTTATCATACTCATTTTGGGCGCATCCCTTGTGCTGATGTGGGCATTTACAATGATGAAACCGGATCCCACCTCTGCTGCCGTAAACAAAATGAAAAGGTTGGTGGCCACTGAGGTTGTCAATTACGACCAAATACTTTCGTCAGTTGAGGCGCCAGGCCGCCTGGTTGCCAGCCAGACTGTAGAAATCATTTCGGAAGCATCCGGCAAAATCCTGCCCGGGGCCATCCCTTTAAAAAAAGGGCAGGGGTTTAAAAAGGGACAATTAATCTGTAAAATTTATGATGAAGAACAAACCCTCAGCATCAAAGCAAGTAAAAGCCGGTTTTTAAACAGCCTGGCCAATGCAATCCCTGATGTTAAGTTCGACTATCCGGATAAATACGGAGATGTACTTGAATTTTTCGAGAGTATTGAAATTTCTCAACCATTGCCCGAACTTCCCGAAATAAAAGATAAACCCCTTAAAATATTCCTCGCCAGCAGGGATATCCTAAACCAATATTATACAATTAAGGTAGCCGAGGAAAGGCTGAGGAAGCATTCTATTTATGCGCCCTTTGGAGGTACAATAATGGAAGTTTACCTTCAGGCCGGGGGCATTGCCAATATTGGGACCCGTATAGCCAAAATCATCGAAACCGATTTGCTTGAACTTGAAGTCCCGGTTGATTTACAAGATTTGCCATGGATTTCAATTGGTAGCAAAGTTGAGGTCCTTAACGAAACCCGGACACATACCTGGCAAGCTACAGTAGCCCGGATCAGCAAATTTATCGACCCGACCACACAAGCAGCAAGTGTGTTTGTCCAGGTAAAAAATTCTGCTGCCAACCCGGTTTATGCCGGGATGTATCTGATTGCCCGGTTTAATGGAAAATCAGTAGCGAATTCGATGGAGATACCGAGGCAGGCAGTATTCAACCAGGACGAAGTTTTTATTGTAGTTGATAGCACCTTGCGCAAACATAAAATAAACATCCGGAAAGTAAACCAAAACACACTCATCTTTAACGGAATTGCAGAAGGCACCGAAATTGTTGTGGAACCACTAGTGAATTTGCGGGAAGGCACTTTGGTTGAGACTGACAGGAAGGGGCAATGATTAAATGAGAGAATGGTTCAATGATACAATGATACAATGGTTCAATGAAACAAAAATTGAATACTTAAATGAAAAAACCCTAACAGCTTATTATGAGAAAACTTGTCAGCATATTCATTAAGTTTCCATTTTATGCCAATATGATCATTGCTTTGCTAATCATAGGCGGTGCAATATCTTTTGGTTCACTAAAAAAGTCTTTCTTCCCCGAGCGGTCGGAGCGGTTTATCAGTGTCAGTGTATTTTATCCCGGGGCATCGCCAAAGGAAATGGAAGAGGGGATCACTTCAAGGGTTGAGGAGGCCATAAGAAGTTTGGTAGGCATCAAACGTATCACCTCCACTTCTGCCGAAAATTTTTCGAGTGTAACCATCGAAACAACGGGTGAGTACGATATTGACGTAACCCTTGCCGAAGTAAAAAATGCCGTGGATGGCATAAGTGCTTTTCCGGTAGATGCCGAACGGCCTGTTGTTGCCAAAAGGCGATCGGTGTCCATGGCGGCATACATGGGCCTTACCGGGGAAGTTGACCTGCTGACGCTGAAAAACTATGCACAGGAAATTGAAGATGACCTTCTCACTTCCGGGGTCATTTCGCAATTAGGGATTAGTGGGTACCCGGCCATTGAAATATCTGTTGAAGTTACCGAAGAAAATTTATTGCGTTACAACCTCACCTTCGATCAAATAGCCAGGGCAATAAGTGCCAACAACCAGGATATCTCGGCAGGGATGATCAGGTCGGAAACAGAAGAAATCCTCATTCGTTCACGCTCCCGTACAACAGATCCTGCCAAACTGGGCGAGATCATAATAAGGGGCAATGATGATGGCAGTAAACTTTATTTGAGGGATATTGCCGACATCAAGCTAAAGTTTTCTGAAACCCCTTCGCTGAGTTTGATGAACGGGGAACAAACGGTTTCTTTTAATATCCAAAAATTGCCGGAAGAGGATTTAGCTGCAATTGTACACTATCTTGACGACTATGCGGAAACATTTAACAATACCCACGATAATGCCCGGCTGGCGATCACCTACAATTTCCTTCAATTACTCAACAGCCGCCTCGAATTGCTTTATAGAAACGGTGGCATAGGCCTTTTGCTTGTCCTCGTCGCACTGGGCTTATTTCTTAGCCTCAGGCTTTCATTTTGGGTGGCATTTGGCATCCCTGCATCCTTTTTCGGGATGTTTCTTATTGGATACTTGTCGGGTTTGACCATTAACATGATTTCTCTGTTTGGTATGATCCTGGTCATCGGTATCCTGGTGGACGATGGCATTGTTATCGCCGAAAATATATACGCCCATTTCGAAAAGGGGAAAAGCCCGAAAAGGGCTGCCCTGGATGGAACATTGGAAGTAATGCCTGCGGTTTTAACCTCCGTAACAACAACAATCGTTGCCTTTTCGCCATTGCTGTTTCTTAGCGGAAACATGGAATTTAGTTACGATGTTGGCTGGGTGGTGATTGTTAGCCTTGCCGTTTCATTGCTAGAGGCATTTTTTGTGTTACCTGCACACCTGTCCAACAAGCATGTGTTGAAGGTAGAACACCGCGAGGGCCGTTCGCACGTGGTAAGGCAAAAGCTCGACAAAGCTGTTTTCTTTATGCGCGATAGGTTTTATGGCCGCATTATGCGCTTTGCCATTCGCTGGAAATGGGTTATGCTTGTTGCCCCCATTTCTGTAATCCTTATTACTGTGGGCCTCTTTAACGGCAACCTCATCAAAGCTACCTTTTTTCCATCCATACCTTTTGACCAGTTCACGGTAAACCTTGCTTTCACCCCTGGTACGGGGGAAGCCAAAACGCTGGAATATCTCAATAAATTTGACGATGCCATTTGGGAAGTAAATGCTGATTTGATGGAAGAATATGACGATACATTAAACTATATCGACTACACTTTTCTTGGTTTGGGAAATGCCTTCGATGGAAGGGAAGCAGGTGCCCATGCCGGTAATATATTTGTTCTTCTGCGAAATATGGAAGGTGCACCAATTTCAAGTTTTGTAATTTTAGACAAGATAAGGGAAAAGATCGGCCCGGTAAATGAAGCCGAAAAATTTGTAGTGAGCGGACAAAATAGATTTGGTGACCCTGTATCTATCAGTTTGTTGGGCAGGGACCTTGATGAACTCGAAAAAGCAAAAGCCATGCTTATTAATGGAATGAACGAGTTCCCACAGTTGCGCGATATTGTGGATAACAATGCCATTGGCAAACGCGAGGTCCAACTCGATTTGAAGCCCACTGCCTATTTTTTGGGCCTGAACAGGTCAGACATTGCCAAGCAGGTGCGGCAGGGCTTTTTTGGTGGCCAGGCACAAAGGCTCCAGGTGGGCAAAGATGAAGTAAGGGTATGGGTACGTTATCCTAAACAAGACCGGATCAGCCTTGGCCAATTGGAACAAATGAAAATAAAAACCATGGCCGGTGAATATCCTTTAAATGAACTTGCCGATTATAGAATTGAAAGAGGGCCGGTTAATATTAACAGGTACAACGGGAAGAAGGAGATTAAAATTACCGCACAGCTTGTTGATCCCTACGAGCCTGTCCCTCCCATCCTGGAGCGGGTAGAAAATGATATTGTCCCACTAATTGCTGCAAATTACCCGGGAATATCTGTGGATTACCAGGGGCAGAGCCGCGACAGTGCCGAATCTATGGCCGACCTTTTGGGTGCTTACATCATTGCATTTATTATTATTATTTTCATAATCATGATGCATTTTAAATCTATAATGCAGGCATTAATTATATTGATGATGATCCCCATGGCCTGGTTGGGGGCCACCTGGGGGCACGGCATCGAAGGCATACCGGTATCTATGCTCAGTGCTTGGGGGATGGTAGCCTTGTCGGGGGTAATTATTAACGATGCCATTGTTTTTCTGGCTAAATACAATTCGCTCCTACAGGAAGGGTTATCAGTGACCAATGCAGCATACCGGGCAGGATTGGCACGTTTCAGGCCGATACTTCTTACATCCCTTACAACAGTAGTAGGCCTGTACCCAATTATCCTCGAAGGTAGTTTTCAGGCGCAGTTTCTTAAGCCTATGGCAATAACCATGGCTTATGGGGTGTTGTTTGGGACATCGTTTATCCTTTTATTTTTCCCGGTTTTAATTATCATTTTGAATGATCTGAGATTTGCAAGCCGCAAAAACTGGATAAGGTTTATTTGCTGGTACCGGGATGAACCGGCTAAACAAAAACTCTTGCAGGTAACACGTGAAGAGGTTGAACCTGCTGTAAGACACTTGAAAATAACTATTGATTAAAGGGGAAATGATGCAATGGTATAATGATGTAATGATCTAATGTTTAAATGTGATAATAAAAATATTTCCGGGTTTGGTTTAGAAAGGTAAAAAAATATGAAATTATCGTCAAGAATGAAAGCAATTTTATACAGGTTGGGGAAAATGAAAAAATGGCTTGTTTTTTTGTTATTGCCGGTGCTTACAATCCTAATCTTTCCGGATGTGAAATCACAGGAAACCGGCACACTTACCCTCAGTTTATCTGATGCCATTAGCATTGGGCTGGAAAACAACTACCAGGTGAGGATAAGCAGGGAGGAGCTAAAAATCGCCCAAAACAACAATACGCCTGGTGCTGCGGGCAGGTATCCTTCGCTTGATTTTACTGCAACCCAGAGAAACAGCTTTAATAATTCGGAGAGCATGACAGTCCCCGATGACCGGGATAAGCTCACCACAAATTACCTTTCCCCTGCGGTTGCACTTAACTGGACAATATTTGATGGTTTCAGGGTGAATATCACAAGGGATAAACTGCAGTCCCTTGAGGAGCTATCAGAAGGGTTGTCGGCCATGGTGATCGAAAATACGGTACAAAGCATTATCCTGGCCTATTATAATGTTTTGCTTCAAACGGAGAAGCTCCATGTATTTGAAGAAGTTAAGGCACTCTCGGGCGATCGCCTGGAATATATGGAGGTGAAAAAGCAATTTGGGAGTGCGGTAACTTATGATGTTTTGCAGGCCAATGATGCTTTTTTAAGTGATTCTGTTAATTACTTGTCCCAGGAACTTAACCTTAAAAATGCCACACTACTGTTAAAACTATTGCTCGCCCTGGACGAAACAATCAATTTTCAGCTTACCGATGAATTTTCGGTACAGGTAAATGATTATGCGCTGGACACCCTGCTCAACAGAATGTTGGACAACAACAAAAACCTCCGTAATCAATATGTAAACCAAAAAATACTTGAATATTCCACCTCACTTGCAAAGGGGCAGAAATATCCCGGCTTATACCTTGGTGCCGGTGCAGACTACGCCAATACCAGGCTTAAATATTCCGGGGAGGATCCCAATTCACGATATTCATTTGGTTATTACGCCAACTTTACTTTAAGTTTCAACCTGTTTAACGGCGGCGCAACACGCCGGGCCGTACAAAATGCGCTTATCAGCGAAGACATCGGTGTTATAACAGTTTCGGAGATGACAAAAGCGCTTACCAACCAGTTGGTCAATCAGTTCGACCTTTTCGGGATTCGGAAACAATTGCTTATGGTTGCCGAAGTTTCGCAGGAAAGCACAGGGCTGAACCTACAAATCTCTGAAGATAAATTCAAATCGGGCGCCATCAACTCCTTTAATTTCCGTGACATACAACTGCGCTACCTCAACGCTTCCATCCGCCGCCTCGAAGCCATTTACAATCTTATCGATACCGAAACAGAATTGCTACGCCTGACGGGTGGCATTGTTTCGGAGGATTAATAGAGGAACAAGAGGCCAATTTTTTTTATTATCTGTTATTGAGAACAATGTGCAGAAGCAGCAAATGATGGTAAAAAACAAACAGTTATGACACAGATTACTTTAAACATAAAAGACAGTAAAATAGGGTTCTTCATGGAACTGATAAGGAATTTTAGTTTTGTGAAAGTAGATCAGCAAGATGACGATGAACCTACAAAGGAGGAGTTAAAGAAAATATCAGGCAGGGGCTTAGGGAACTTAAATTAATTGAAGAAGGTAAATTAGAAACCAGGCCAGCAAAAGAGTTTTTAAATGAATTATAAAAGAGATGGTTTATCTTTTTTCCATCTATAACAAGGGCGAAAAAGACGATATTTCTGATAAGGAAATGCAGGAGTTGATTAAGGAAATCCCCTAATTAATACAATGAAAAACATGAATAATCCTGATTTAGAGAAAGGACAGAAAAGTTATGACATTCCTAAAGAGCAACAAAAATTAGTAATGGAACGTTTTGAAAAAGCAAGAAAAAACCCTGAAAGGCTTTTAGATTGGGACGAAGCCAAACAACAATGGGCAACCCAAAAGAAAAAATTATAACTACATTTGTGAACTAAAGATACGAATAAATGTAATGTTCAGTTCACAAAATACAATATATTACTGCCAATATTCAAAGACAGCCGGACAGTGTATCGCCTGAATGATATTGCCATGCTCGTTGGCGGGACTGACTTCCAGTCCCTCAACAAAATTTTTATAAAGATTTCCCAATATTTTGATTAAAAAATCCGAAAACGCTTATCCTTGTAGGCGGATACACATGTAGATAAGGACATAAACATTAAACAATATTTAATATAAAGCCCTTCATAATGCAGGATTACACATTAACAATATCAGAAAAAAGTAATAAAGCACTGGCCTTATTAAACTACCTTAGGACACTTGATTTTGTTGAAATTACAAAAACTAATGATTGGTGGGACGAATTAAGCCAGGAAAATAAAAATGCTATTCAACAAGGTATATATGATTTAGATAATGGCAACATCCATACTGACGAAGAAGTTAGAAAAAATATACGCCAACGTATTTTAAATGCTAAAAGTAACCACAAATATTAATTTATTTACATATTTTCTATTACCTTCTGCCCACAATTTGTACACCTGCCCTTATCATCAAGTCCCTTAAGCCAGGTATTGTACCTGCTCCTGTCTATCACCTTTTGCCCGCAATTGCTGCAAAAGGTGTGCTGCCCGGTGGTGGTGGATATATTTCCTAAATATACATGGTTAAGCTTTTCTTTGGCCAGGCCGTAAAATTCCTCCAATAACCCCAGAGATGTTGGAGGGGCAGACATTTTATAGGTCGGAAAATAACGGGACAAATGCAAAACAGTATCCTCTCCCAGTTCGCCGGCTATCCATTTTACCATTTCTGTAAAGTTGCGGGTATCATCGTTATGGCCTGTAATTAGCAGGTTTGTAATTTCGAGGTGCCTGCCGCTTTTCCTGATTTTTATTAGTGTTTCCTTTACCGGCTTTAGTTTAGAAATGGTCTGGTTCCTGTAAAAATCTTCAGTGAATGCTTTTAGGTCCACATTAAAGGCATCAATAAGTCCCAACAGCTCATCAAGGGGCTGGGGATTGATAAATCCATTGGTGACCATCACGTTTTTAAGGCCTTCTTTTTTGGCGGCTTCAGCTATGTCAACCATATATTCAAACCAAACAATTGGCTCGTTATAAGTATAGGCTATGCCGATGTTGGTATTTTTGCCTAACGCCATATTCACCAATTCCCCGGGGCCGTATTTCTTTCTGTGGTTGATGTCATCAGGGATGGTTTGAGAAATTTGCCAGTTCTGGCAAAATTTACACCTCAGGTTACAACCGAAATTGCCAACCGAAAATATAATACTTCCGGGATAGAAATGATAAAGCGGCTTTTTTTCTATCGGGTCAAAACCAACAGAAGAAACAATCCCATAAGTTGTAAGTAACAGATCACCATCAATATTTTTCCTAACCTTGCATATCCCGGCCTTGCCCTCTCCAATAACGCAATGGTGCGGACAAAGGTTACATTGCAATTGTCCCCGCCGGCGCCATTCATAATATTTTGCTGTTTTCATAAGAAGTGTGTTTGGTCATTTCAGCTTCAAAGATAATATTTAATGTGTTTCCCGACAGTTGTATGAAATCTTCAAAAATATCATCACCATTTCTGAAGACCTGGAAGGTTTCATTCCTAAAGACATGTTATTGTATATGAAAAATGACTGACACCTTTATCAGCCAAACCTTCCAGGTCTCTTCCAGGGCCACAAATTATTTCATATGCTGATTTATGCTGAAACCCACAGATTTCTTTTTGTTTTTTATCTGTGCCTTTCCGCGCCAACCCGCGTCAGTTTTCCCCCGCCAATCCGCATCAATTTTTTCCCCACAACCAAAAATCCCCCTGTCCAAATAAGGACAGATGATGTTCAATAACGTGCATAAACCAGATCGGGAAAATGTTTTTGTGTTGACAATCAACCATCTATTCTTATCGGTATGTTAATTGTTAAAGCCTGTTAACATTCAATTGCAATCACATAGATGAAAAACACTCAACTGCTAATCATATTTCTATCTATTGTAGGTTTTGCCCTGGCGCAAGATCAAACCTATATCACTAAGAAAATTGAAGGACACCCTCCGGAAATTGATGGTCAGATGAATGAGGCATCCTGGAACCTGGTTGATTGGGGCGGCAACTTTACCCAAAGCCAACCCTACGAGGGCCAACTTCCGTCGCAGCCAACTTACTTTAAAATTTTATATGACGACAACAACCTGTATGTAGGGGTTATGGCTTATGATAGCGTACCCTCGGAGATTGTTAAGAGAATGTCGCGGCGGGACGGTTTTGAAGGCGATTTCGTGGAAATAAATATCGATAGCCATTTTGATAAAATGACCGCCTACTCGTTTACGGTAAATGCTGCCGGTGTAAAAGGCGATGAGCTCATCTCGGATGACGGCAACAACTGGGACCAAACCTGGGACCCTATTTGGTACACAAAAACTTCGATAAATGATACAGGCTGGACGGCCGAAATGCGGATCCCGTTTTCACAACTGCGGTTTGGGGCAAAGGATG
>NIVA01000084.1 GCA_002254335.1 Bacteroidetes bacterium 4572_114
CACCACTGGGTCTCTCTATGATGAGGGACTTGTTCATGAAAGTATGAAGCCAAACCCTGATGGTATTGAAGAAGTTGATGATGATGTGGATGCCTTGGATTTTATTTCGGATGAAAATTTACAAAGCGTTTACTATTTTTCACCGGACCACGAAGCTACCTGTTTCGATCCGATGAATGGCAATATGCTTAAAGGAGGTTCAATTTATATAAATGGCCCTGCCGGTATTACTGAGGTAATAAATTGTGCTACACACCTGGGATTAAATAATGGCACCGATATAGATGCCTTTGAATTTGGCTGGCTGTGGGACAATGATGCCGGAAGGTTAGGCCTTGCCCTGCTTTTTAGTGTGGATGATGACGACTGGCTTACAAATGCTGATGAGTCAAGTGGGTTGAATCCTGCAATGATTTACTATTCTTTCCTAAATGGGTCGTATTCCGAATTTTCGGCAGTGCCCCTTAAAGATGATGTGGATGCCATCACCATTTGTAACCGCTCTTATAACGGATGGGTCAATACAGCTTGCAATCCGCCCACAAACCTGTCAGCTTCAAATATTACAGATGTATCAGCAGAGTTAACCTGGACTCCCGGAGGCGCCGAAACATCCTGGAACATCGAATATGGCCCCGCAGGTTTCACATTGGGAACAGGGACACTAATTTCGGGTATAGGTAATCCTTATCTCCTTTCAGGACTTGCCCCAAACACTGCTTATGACTTTTATGTTCAGGCCGATTGTGGTGGTGGCAGCTCGAGTAACTGGGCAGGGCCGCTTACCTTTGCAACTTTGCAGCCAATGTATGCCTTGCCATTTAGCGAAGACTTTTCTGCTTGTACCTTTCCTAACGACTGGATTCAAACCTCAACCGTTAATTCAGCATTTTGGACCATAACCAATAGTAATTTTGCCGGAGGCTCTGCATGTGAAATGCAGGCACAATTTACCCAGGGAACAGGTACTTCAAGACTTATCTCACCACCAATAAATACTTCAGGCATCAATAATCTAAAACTTGAATTTCTTACCCAATATTTAGACTGGGGAGTGGGCGCAAGTCTCTATGTTCAATCCAGCAACGATGGTATTAACTGGATAGACGAATGGGCTTACGCTTCAGGTTCGGGAAATATCTCACCTAAAACTATTGATCTTACTATCATGAACAACCTCGGGGCCACAACATACCTTGCCTGGGTTGTCGAAGGCGATCATTACCAGATTGACTTTTGGTATGTGGATGATGTGAATATTTATGAAAATACTTCGTGCCTGCCTCCAACCGCGCTTACGGTAGCGATTTCTTCGGCTACTACAGCCGAACTAACCTGGGTTTCCGGTGGCAGCGCAACTTCCTGGAATATTGAGTATGGCCCGGCAGGATTTTCTTTGGGAAGCGGCACAATAATATCGGGTGTCAGTAATCCCCATCTCCTTGTTGGGCTTACTTCATCCACCACTTATGATTTTTATGTTCAGGCCAATTGTGGCGGTGGAAATACAAGCGTCTGGTCGGCCCCCTGCACATTTAAAACACTGGCATGCCAAACACTGGGCATCCCACAAGGCTGGTCGGGGATTTCAACCTGGCTTCATCCACAATCGCCTGGCGTAAGTAATATGTTTGCCCCTGTTGCAAGTGATGTTGAATACCTTTTTAGCATTGGTGGTCTTTACTGGCCGGCATTGAATATTAATTCAATTGGAAACTGGAACCCTTACGAAGGCTATATAGTTAAAGTTTTAAATAATGTTACGCTTCAGGTTTGTGGAACTCCGGTATCATCAACCTCGGTTAACTTATCCGCAGGATGGAACCTTATTCCGGTATTGAGCAGTGTTGATGTGGATATTGTTGCCACGCTTGGTACATTAAGTTGTTTTGTGATTGCAAAGGGAATTCCAACCGGGATTTACTGGCCAACATATGGGAACAATAACATATATGTTCTTGAACCGGGAAAAGCATATTGGGTTTATGTAACATGCGATTGCACCTTAACCTATCCGCCAAGCCCCATGAAGGCATCGGCATCTTCGCCTGTAATTGTCCCACCTGTCATATCGCCCTGGAATGATGTTTACAGGACAGCCAATTCGCATTTGATAGCTATTGATGATGAATTTGCCGGGCAAAATTATGGAAAAATAATCGGAGTGTTCAACAATGCCGGTGAGTGTATGGGATTGGCCGAAATGGGCAAAGATAATAACGTGCTGATTGTTTATGGTGATGATCCCTCAACCACCGAAATTGACGGTATGATGGATGGCGGGGAGATGACTTTCAAAATCTATGATCCCATAAGCAAAACCGAAAGCATTTTGATGCCCGAATTTGACACCTCCCTCCCCGAGTGGACCAATGAATTTAAAACCAATGGACTGTCGCGGATCTCCTATAAAACTTCAGTGGGGGAAGTGTTGGATGATTTAAGTATTTCAATCTATCCCAACCCGGCCAGTGATGTTGTTAATATTACTGTAAATGACAGCCGGAACAGTGTTATGCAAATTAAAATTGTTGATGTTGCCGGCAGGGTTTTATTGACCGAAAAACACTCAACCGTGGGACAAGTAACTTTAAATATCGCTCACCTTCCCAGGGGGTTCTACCAACTAACAATTCAATTCCCCGAAAAACCATACACATATAAACTAGTCATCAACTAGTCAGTCAATCTATTTTTTAACCATAAAAGCGCCCTGAGATTTTGGGGCGCTTTTTTTTGTTCTTTGCCAACGAAACTTTCCATCGTCCGTTAGGACATGGAAACGTTAAAAGGGATGTTTTAATTTCTTGACGTTTCCAAGTCCTGCGGACGTTGGAAAGTCGGGATAACCTTCCAACGAAACTTTCCATCGTCTATAGGACATGGAAACGTTAAATCAGAAAACCTTTAAAAAACTATTCAATTATCAAATGCTCAATATCTCTTTCATCCTGCGGCTTATTATGTAAGGCTTTGAAATTGGTGATATCATCGAAACCTTCAATAACATCATCCCTTTTTAGTTTTGTGGGTTTCTCCGAAGTAATTGTTAAATAGGATGTCCAGGGGTAGTCAAGTACATGTTCTACAAACCCATGCTTCACAGGATTTTGGTGAATGTAAATGATCATATTTTGAAAATACCTTTGATTGTCAACCCATTTGCGCTCAAAATTTTTCTCGAATAATGATCCTGTTCTTTTGTGGCGAATGTTGAACCAGCGTGAATAACCATTAAAAAAATGTTTGAAATGTTGGTTAGGAACAGGTTTACGCTTGAAAATTTTATCTGGATTGTCGGGAAAATGGGTTTTCCATTTCCTGGATAAATCTTCCGATTTCGAATCTCTCGAATCTAAAAATCCTATCTCTTTTTCACTTTTAATCCGTACCAAAACATGAAAATGGTTTTTCATCATGCACCAGGCAAAAGTGTCGGCAATCGGATCGATGTATATGGCATAATGATCCATAAAATGCAGGTAGTCTTCTTAAAGCCTTCTCGCCCAAAAGGGTGATTTTTTGCACCCACTTCCCCGGCCCATCCATTTTCCCAATTTATCTTCAGGAAAATAAATTTTTTATAACTAACAATATAACTGCAACCTAACCGATGTCAATCGTTGAAATTCAGGTTAGGTCAATCTGTTGGCACGACATTAGGGATACCCTTTTTCAATAATTACTATTTACTAACTCTAAAAAATTAAAAGTTATGAAATCATTAAAATTCACAATCAGCCTGATTTTGCTTCTTGCACTCTCACTTGGCCTTTATGCCGACCATGTAAAGGTTAATGATGCCCAAACAATTTGTAAAAATTACTATTGGGAAAATTCACGTACCGAAAACCCTGTTGCATACAATGCAATTGTACCGGAACTTTTTACCACCAAAACCTTAAATGGCAACGACCTTTATTATGTATTCAATATTAACCGTAATGATGGCTTTGTTATAATTGCTGCCGATGATGACGTAACCCCCGTTTTGGGTTACAGCACTACTGGAAGCTGGACCGGCCAGGACATGCCGCCTTCACTAAAAATGATGTTAAGCGCGTTTGCAGATCAAATTACAACAGTGATCGGCCAAAGATTAGATGGGGGCAAAGAGATTGCCGGCCAGTGGGAACAATACAGTAAATATAATCCTGCCCCACCAGCACCGAAAGCTGTAACCCCATTGTTAAGCACAACCTGGGACCAGAACCAGTATTACAACGAGCAATGCCCTTTAGATGCATCAGGCCCCGGCGGACACGTTTATGCCGGATGTGTTGCTACTTCAATGGCACAGGTGATGAATTACTGGCAACATCCAACTACAGGTACAGGGTCAAATTCCTATGCCCATGCTAACTATGGCACCATCAGTGCTAATTTCGGGGGCACAACCTACAATTACGGCCTGATGCCCAATTCAATTGTTTCAAGTAATTTTGAAATAGCCCAACTGATTTTTCATTGTGGTGTTTCCGTTAATATGAATTACGGGCCTTCCGGTTCTGCCCCTTCCGGTTCCAACTGGGATATGGATATTGAAAATGCCCTGAAGAACAATTTCAATTATTCATCGACATTATCATGGAAGTGGAAAAATAATTATTCCGTCAATACCTGGATCAGTATGCTGAAGGTGGAACTTGACCTGGGACGGCCTTTGATTTATTATGGATGGGACGGCGGAAGTAGCGCACACCAGTTTAATTGTGATGGCTACAACAACAATAATTATTTCCATTTTAACCTGGGCTGGAGTGGTTATTATGATGGTTATTATGCAGTTACCAATCTAAACCCCTATTATAATTTTACCTATATGCAAGCTGCCATATTTGATATGTACCCGGTTACGGTTACACAAAATTATGATTACGGCGATGCCCCCGACCCCTCTTTTCCCACAACAATAGCAAGTGGCGGCGCATGTCATGTAGTGCCCGCAAACCCAAGCCTTTTCCTCGGGGTACTGGTTGACACTGAACCCGACGGCCAACCTCACATAAATTGCATGGGCGACGACAACGACATGCTCTACCCTCCGGCCAACGATGACGAAGATGGTGTGATTTTCCCGCCCCTGGCTGTTGGTAGCAGTGTATCGCTTAATGTAAACGCATTTGGCACAGGCCTTCTACAGGCATGGATGGATTTTAACCAGGATGGCGACTGGGCCGATGCAGGCGAGCAAATATTTAGCAATTATCCGCTTTCGAACGGTAATAATATCTTACCCCTCAACATACCGGCGACTGCTTATGTTGGATGGACTTATGCACGTTTCAGGTACAGTTCGGTCCAAAACCTGGGCTATGGTGGCCAGGCCGCTGATGGTGAGGTTGAGGATTATTTTTTCAGGATAGAGGAAACCCTTCCTGAACCAGAACGTGCATTGCTATTTTCACTGGACATAGGTTCCGATACCGAATTAAGCGATCCCGTAATGGATATAGATGAGGTTTTCGATCCGGGTGATGCCTACCTGTTTCAGGGTGCATACATTCCCTTGCCGGGAGCTGATGGGTATTTTGATGATGTCCAGGCTTTTGGTACCGATCCTCATCCCGATGGTGGCGTTCCCGGAACAGGGGCACCATGCGTTTCAGGTATTCCAATTGATCAGGTAAAGCATGATTATTTTGATATGGATGGTATCGACCTTGCGCTATGTGATTTGAGGGACTATGACTTTGGTGAGGGAATGCCCCCCATCGAAAAATTTGATGAACCCTTTATCCATTTTCCTGATAGCCTGTACATCTCTTTTGATGATGATGATGCTTTCCCTTATACCGATCCTTATGGAAGTATTCCCAGGCTTGGCTTTTCACCAGGTGGGATGATCTATGGTCAGCAACAAAACAAGGATGAAATACTTGAGGTGGTTATAAACATGATGTCCCCTCCACAGGCTCAGGTAGTGAGTGTCAATCCGAAATATGATGAGGTTTCTATCCATGCAAGCCTTACCCCTGACCCAACACTTGCTTCAGCCATCCAAAACGAGCATGATGACGATGTAGATGCGCTGGATGCACCATATGAGCTTAATGATGCAGCCCGTACCTATTTCAGTGCCGACCACGAAGCCACATTTGTCGATTTTGCGGGATTGCCATTAAACCCGGGAAGTATATATCTGGCCGAAAATGGTAATGCCTACGAAGTAATCAATGGACAAACTGATATTGGACTGTTTCCCGATACCGACATTGATGCTTTTGAATTTACCTGGGCTATCGACCCTCAGCACAATTATATGGCGCTTGCAATGATCTTTAGTGTGGATGACGATGATCCTTCCACACCTGTTGATGAATCGGGTGGGATGAATCCCAACGAATTGCATCTTACATTTATGACCGGCTGGTGGATCGACCTCACCCAGGTTGGTTTTGAAGATGACATCGATGCCATCACCATTTTTGAATCCCCCGGCTCCATACAAGCACCAAAAGCAGATTTCAGCCCTCTCAACAGTATGATCTATACAGGTCAAACAATTCAGTTTACAGACCTTTCAACCGATGCGCCCACAACCTGGACATGGACTTTCAATGGTGGAAACCCGGCAACATTCAGTGGGCCAATACCTCCACCAGTAATGTATTCCAACCCGGGCAATTACCAGGTTGATTTAACCGTTTCAAATGCAGTAGGAACCGATACCAAATCAGGTACTGTAAAAGTGCTTCCTGCCAACTGGCAATATACCCCGACCAACCTTTCGCATATAATTGCAATCCCATTATTGGCCAACCCAACCGTAAACGGAAACCCGTTGAACAACGGTGATGTAATTGGTGTATTTTATACTGATTTGGCAGGAAATGTAATGTGCGGTGGCTATGCCATTTGGGATGGGATAAATAATACTGCAGTTTTAGCTTACGCCGATGATCCTTCAACAGCAGGGGTTAAGGATGGTTTTATCACCGGCGAAGATTTTATGTGGGAAGTTTACTCGTGGAGTGCCGGGCAATCCTATGCAGTATCTGTTACCTACGACCCAACCATGCCCAACTTTGATGGAAAGTACTACGATAATGGATTATCAGCCCTGACCGGCCTCAGTTCATATCTTACCCATCCGATAAATATATATCAAGGATGGAGCGGTTTGTCAAGTTACCTTGATCCCACAGATAAAAACCTGAATAACCTGCTAACCCCGATTTTGAGCGACCTGGAACTTTTAATGAACTTTTCGGGGGTTTATTGGCCCTCTGCCGGTGTCAATACGCTTGGCACATGGAACCCTTATGATGGGTACATTGTTAAAGTTAACCAGGATGTTACTCTTAACATAACAGGTTCGGCCATCACAAACAGGTCCCTTGTTCTCAACCCCGGATGGCACATCATCCCGGTACTCAGTTCCAACAATGTTTCAGCGGCCAGCATCCTGGGTGTTCCGGGGGTAGTAATTGCCAAAGAAATTGCCGGCAACAAAGTTTACTGGCCCGGACTCTCAATTTTCACCCTTAATGCCCTCGAAACCGGGAAAGCTTATATAATTTTGGTAAACAGCACCGTTACACTCAACTATCCTGCAAAAGCATCAGCAACCGGCCCAACGCCACCTGTCCCTGTTGTGAAATTGCCTACAAGCTGGAATATAATTGAACCAACGCCAAATACCCACATTGTTGCCATATCGGAAAACGTGTGCGGCGCTCTCGAAAAAGGTGATGTGATTGCTGCATTTAACGCACAAGGCATCAATTCGGGACATACAGTTTATACTGGCGAAAGTATTGCATTGGCAATTTTTGGTGATGATCAGTTCACATCAGAAGTTGATGGCATGCTTGAGGGTGAAGAACTTTACTTCAGGGTTTACCGTCAAACCACAGATGAGGTGTTTGACCTTGATGTAGTATTTGATCCTGAGATGCCAAACCCCGGAAAGGTTTTCAGCATAAACGGCCTTTCAGCTATGGTCCTGAAAACCGGGGTTGGGGAACTTGCCGGTGACGTATCATTTAGTGTTTATCCAAACCCGGCCAATCATTTTCTGAATATTGATCTTGGTGGTAACAATGCAGGCCCCTTCAACCTTGAAGTTATAAGCTCGATAGGGAGAAATGTTTACAGTGCCGTCCTGGGTTCTGGCCCATCAGCAAGGTTGGATGTATCAGGTTGGACGGAAGGGTTCTACTTTATCAGGATAACCAACGGACAAAATACCATTTCTAAGAAGATAGTAATCCGCAAGTAGTTCAAGAGGTTTATAAGGATTATTAATTCAGCAGCCCCGGTTTTTCCGGGGCTTTTTTTGTTGACGAAGTTCTTGACGGGTATTATTTCCTAAGCGACTTAAAGTCGCTAAGGAAATCGCTAACCGATGTTTCCAAGTCCTGGTGGCGGATGTTGGAATATCGCGGAAGCCTTCCAACGAAACTTTCCATCGTCCGCAGGACACGGAAACGTTAAACCCCCTCGTAAAACACCCACCAGTGGGCGCAAGTTTTCACCCACATGGGCGAAAACCCGCATAGGCATTTTATTAAGGTTTTAGACACTAAAAATAATTTCCTAATGATTGTTATGAGTAAATAATTGATGTTCAGGGCACATATAATTTATCCTGTAGCAAAATAAGGAATTGTAAATTTAAAGGCACATTTATTGGTTCGTCCCGATAAGTAATTTCAAACATCAAACAACAAAAGTGAGGGCCAATGAAACAAACAAAAAAAATATGGGATTTGGAAAATAGGTTTCCCTGCTTATTAACTCCTGCCCCGGCCCGTTATTTACTTAACAAGCCATAAAACCAGATCAACCTTCCCCCTCCCCCCACCCCCTTTTGACCAATTATTAGAAAACAACAAATTTTGAAAAGCCATCAACAAAGATCAACTGGTAAAATATTCAAATTCATCAGCAAAGCAATAGGTAAAAGTTAGTCACTTTGAAAACAATAATCCGCAAATAGTTCAAGAGGCATTCAAGGATTATTGACCCAGGGCCCCGGTTTCACCGGGGCTTTTTTTATTGACTATGACGTTTCCAAGTCCATTCGGACGTTGGAAAGCCGGGTAGAAACTTTCCATTGTCCGCAGGACATGGAAACGTTAAACACTAAACCCTGGGCGCATATTTTCACCCACATGGGCGAAAAACCCGCAAAAGAATTTCATTAAGGTTTTGGGCATTAAAAATAATTTCCTAATAATTTTATTGTAAATAATTGATGTTCAGGGCCAGTAAACCCACCCCCCGATAATGTTGGAAACCGCAAATTAAAAGGCACATTAATTGGCTTATCCTTAAAAGTAATTTCACAAATCAAATAACGAACGGAGGGACTAATGAAACAAAACAAAAAGAAGATGATAAATAATTTGGCAATCTACCTCAAATTTCGTAGTTTTGGGGGAATATTACACATTTAGTCCTATCCATATGTTTTTATCAATGAAAGTCACAGTAAATCAAACAATTAAACAGTCAGTAAAAATTATCGTTTAAGTATTAACCTAAAATTACAAATTATGAAGAAAAATTTTCTAATCCTCAGTTTACTGGTTTCGTTCAGCCTGGTTTCATTTTCGGGCTTTGGCCAGTTATGTACGCAGCCGGACAATGGTACCGGCACAGCCACACTACCGCCCATTGGGTGCGATTACGAAAGCCCCGTTGAGGTGTTTATGATTATTGATGGCCTGCCCCCGGGCACGACTATGGAACTTGATGGGCCACTTACAAATTTCGTTTGTTGTCCTGACATATGCCAAATGTGCAGTATGCCCCTTCCACCAGGTGAATGCGAAGGTTATGGCGGCTCTTTGGGCGGCAATGGGCATTGCTTTGATGCGGTACTTGAATTTCAGGTTACCGGTACGGGCGAATTGCAAGGCTTTAACAGGAATATTTCCCTTCCTGTTTTCTGTGAGGCCCACACCGGCCCTAGAAATCCCGGCGAGCCTGTACAAACTTTTCCTACCGATATGTACAGGCTCCAGGGCGAAATTTTTGGCGACCCGGATTTCTGTATGTTGAGAATTACCGGGGGCACTGATTTTGGCCTGCCCAGCCCGGGAAGTACAACCCTTACACAATTACCAACCGGCGAATTTAATGTCGATAGTTTTTTCGACATTACCTACCAGATCGAATTTGAAGGTTGCCCCGGAAGTGTCCTTGAAGGATTTGCGGGAACAACCACTGCAACTATTCGTCTTGAAACAGG
>NIVA01000085.1 GCA_002254335.1 Bacteroidetes bacterium 4572_114
GCATCTACCCCAACCCCTCAAAGGGAGTATTCAACATCGAAGGGATTTCAGGAACTGCTGATATTACATTATTTAATACCTTTGGAGAAAAAGTTCTTAACAAGGAGATAAATTTACCCGGCCTGATTGATTTGACCGGGCAGCCCAAAGGGATTTACTTAATCAGGATAATTACTGATGATGGGATTTATTTTGATAAACTAATTGTGGATTAGTAATATTTCGGTCTTTTTTAAACTAAATTGAAAACAAATATTGGACATCCATGCAGACTCCCTCTGGTCACCGGACATCTTATATCAGTTGTCTAATAATCATATTTTATTGTTCAAGGCTATCTGCTTTCGCCAACATCCTTCACCAAGGCCACGGTTGTCAGGGGCTTCGGCTGTCAGCTTCGTTAAAATAAAAGGTCCGCCTTCGCCAAGGCTTCGGCGGACAGGGCGGACGGAGAAAAAAAAAGCAGGCCTGTTAAAGCCTGCCGGGAATCAAAATATGGTTGTATATGGGGGGTAGTTGGTGAATTAATCCAAAGCTGATGGATAAATCCGGGATCTCGTAATTAAAACATGCCAGGTTGCTTCATAAATATTACTGGTTTCATAATGTGGCAAAACTACCCCCTACCCAAATTGAAACCATAGCAGAAAACCACTAGAAAAAAAAATAGCAGAATTCAGTGATCCACATAAAGAGGTTAGAAAGTAGTGGTTAGAATTTCTGTCATGGATTGGGTATTGCGAGCGAAGCGAAGCAATCTACCAAGTATTTTTGGTAATTCGCTACGAGAGCCTTGTTCTTTGGTGCTATGGTACCACAGCATGGTTGAGACAGATTGCGTCGGTCATGCTTCCCTCGCAAAGTCTGTTTTCAAAAAAAACCGTTATTATTCTATTTTCCCTATTAGTTGCATCAGTGACATAAAAATAGCAGGCTGTTGCCAGCCTGCCGGGAACCAAAATATGGTTGTATATGTGGGGTGGTTGGTGAATTAATCCAAAGCTGATGGACAATTCGGGATGTCAGGGTTAGTATTATTTTGCTTCTGTGTATTGTACAGGATTTTCGAGACTGTGCAATATCTTTTCGCAAATCAGGTCTTCATTTCCGGTGCAATAACCGTTGTAGCGGCAAAGCAATTGTTGGTTCTGATCGTACAGCATTGTGCAGGGTGCATTTGTGATATTCATGGCACGCTTGAAATCCCCGTTCTTATCAATATAAATTTCAAATTCCCAGTTTTTACCGTTTGCCATTGGTTTTACGTGGCTCCACGCCCCGTTGCAACCGATGCAAATGGCAACCATTTTAACACCCTGTTGTTTCAGGTCTTCCAACCAGGTTGTTTGCATATTTTCCAGGTTATCGCAGCATTTATTGCTTCCCGGTTTCCAGAAAACCACCACTGTTGGGGTGGCAGGTCCAAAAATTTCGGAAGACATTATGTTGGTCCCGTCCAGTGTTTTTAATTCTACCTGAGGGATGTTTTGGGTTTGTGCCGTCAGCCATATTGATGAGCCGATTAAGAGCAGAAAAAATGATATTGTTTTCATGATAAATTAGGTGTTGGTTATTTTTATTTGTTGATGTTGTTTTCATTATGCAGCAAAACTAATATCGGCCCAGGGTGGAACCATAGCAGAAAACCATGAGAAAAAAAATTGGTTGGATTCTTTGTTATGGGATCAGGTTGTTAAAGTGAAGTGTTTGAATGGTTTTGGGTTTCCCATACGGGCTTGCTTCGCTTCGCAGGTTTCAGGTTGTGCTTGGCTTCCGGCACTTTGCTCTTTGCTCTCCACTCTTTGCTCTTTGCTCTCCGCTCTTTGCACAGCTGCACAGAAGCCTGATAATTTGGATAATAACTGTTGGTAATATTCGGTTAATAATTAATAGAATTATTTTTATCCCCGTTTCGTTTCAATTTTATTACTTTTGCTCCAAATCAAATCATTAAAATTTTTTTATTATGAAAAAGCTTTTACTTATCACAGTTTCAATTCTTTTCTCGGGGATTATTTATGCCCAATGTACCGACCTTTTTATTTCGGAGTACGTAGAAGGCTGGAGCAACAACAAAGCCATTGAGATTTACAATCCAACCTCCGAACCTATTGATCTGGCCGGTTACAGGCTGGTAAGATATTCAAACGGTCAAAATGTCCCGCCGCCCGAGCAGCAGTGGACGGTTGAGCTATCCGGCACCATCCAGCCATACAGGACTTTTGTGGCCGTTATTGACAAACGTGACCCCGAAGGCTCTGGCCAGGAAGCCCCTGTATGGGATGACCTGCAAGACCGTGCCGATGCATTTTTATGTCCCGATTATGATATAAGCTGGGCAATGTATTTCAATGGCGATGATGCCTTATCGCTTGAAAAAATAAATGGTGATTTTGTGGATATTTTTGGTAAATACGGAGAAAGGCCATTGAATGAAACCGGTGGCACATCCAATCCAACAGGTGGTTGGTCAACGGTTTTCCCGCATAGTACTGGTGAAGGTGTGGTTATTACACGCGATCATACCATGTTCCGTAAATCAGATGTTGACGAAGGTATAAAGATTAATCCCGCACACTTCGACCCTATGGCAGAGTGGGATACTTTAAAAGCAAATACTTTTACCAACCTCAACTGGCATGATAACGACTGCATGCCCGGTGGAAACACCAAACCTGAGTTTACACAGGCAAATTACGAATTTAGCGTACCATCAGGTAGTGCTGCAGGTACCTCGGTTGGATTTGTTGAAGCTATTGATGCCGATGATGATGCTGTTGACTACTTTATCACCTGGGGAAATCCTTATCACCCCTTTAAGGTTAACCGTTCAACTGGTGAAATTTTGGTAGATATCCCAGAACAGATCATCAACGAGACTTACATTTTAACCATTAGTGCTACCGATGGGACATCGCCTGTTGAAGCAACAGCAACCATCACCATTCCCAGTGCCATTGATGAGGCTGATCTGTATGAACTGGCCATTTCACCTAACCCGGTACTTGATGGTAAATTCAGGGTTACTGCCACCGAGAATATTGTATCTGCAAAAGTTGTTGACCTGATGGGAAGAGTAATAACCAGCTCCGTCAACACCTCAAAGTCGTCTCTATTTTTTCGGTCTCGATGTTTCAACATGATTGTTTTATCAATACTAACCCAGATGAAAAAAATTACTCTTCTGCTTTCATTCCTAACCTTGGCTATCTTACCGATTTTAGGGCAATCCGGGAAAATTAAAGGTGTAATTCGGGATGCCAACACCAAGGAAACCCTTATTGGGGCAAATGTGATATATGGGCCGGGCGCAGGTACCGTTACCGACATTGAAGGAAATTATGAGCTTGATTTGCCCAATGGCGACTACGAACTTAAGGTATCATATATTGGTTACGCACCTCAGGAGAGGAAAATAGTGGTGGCCGGAAATACCCAATTCATCGATTTTGAAATGGAGACCATTATGCTTTCGGAAGTCAAGGTAGTGGCTGATGTGGCACGGTCGCGCGAAACACCGGTTGCTTTTACAAATGTTCTCCCAAAAAAAATTGTTGAGGAACTTGCAACACAGGATATCCCTATGTTGCTCAATACTACACCGGGGGTTTTTGCCACCCAGTCAGGTGGGGGCGATGGCGATGCCAGGATAACCATCCGGGGTTTCAATCAGCGTTATGTTGCAGTGATGCTCGATGGTGTCCCGGTTAATGATATGGAGAATGGATGGGTTTATTGGTCAAATTGGTTTGGCCTGGATGCAGTAACCCGCACCATTCAGGTACAGCGTGGTTTGGGTGCGTCTAAACTTGCATTGCCTGCTATTGGTGGAACAATTAACATCATTACCAAAGGAATAGAAAACAGGGCTGGTGGAATGGTAAAGCAAACCGTTGGCAGTGATGGTTATTTACGTACCGGGGCCGGTTATAATACCGGTATGTTGGCCAATGGATGGGGGTTTGCTGTGGCGGCTTCCTATAAGCAGGGCAATGGCTGGGTTGACCGGTTATGGACCAAGGGATGGTTTGGTTTTATTAAAGTAGATAAAAAATTTAATAACCATATCTTGAGCTTAACAGCAATGGGCGCCCCACAGGAGCATGGGCAAAGGTCGTACAGGCAACCAATTTCGATGTACAGCAAAACCGATGCAGCCGACTTGGGGATCGATACAACAGGAAGACGTGACTACGGATACCGCTACAACCAGCATTGGGGCTACTTAGACAGGTATCAGGTCCAGCAAGAAGGAGATACTGTTTTTCATGGCACCAAAGAGGTAAACGAAAGGGTAAATATTTATTCCAAGCCTCAGTTTACGCTCAAGGATTTTTGGACCATTAACAGTAAAATGTCACTTTCAAATATTTTATACCTGTCAATAGGTACAGGAGGAGGTGTAAGGCAAAAGGGCAACATTGTGATTGATTCGGTAACCGGACAAAAGAAACTTCAAAATGTTTATAACCGTAACATAAGCCTGTTAGACTTAGCCTACAGTGATACCGAAACCAAATCAACAAATTATTTTCGGGAGCTTTCCAATAATCACTTCTGGTATGGCTTGCTATCTACATTCAATTACCAGATTAATGACGAATATACCATGGCAGCAGGAATTGACCTAAGGAGCTATCGTGGTGAACACTATGAAGAAATTTACGATTTGTTAGGTGGGGGCTATACAATAGATTTTGGTGACAAGAACCAGGCATCACCTGTAAAAAGGGAAGGTGATAAAGCTTATTATAATAATGACGGACTTGTGCGTTGGGGAGGGTTGTTTTTCCAAACGGAATACAAAAAGGACAAATTTTCGGCCTTTATTAACCTAACCACTGCCACTACAGGTTATAAACGAATTGATTATTTTAGCAAGAAAGTACTTGAGCTTTCCGACACTACCCTTAGGATTGGCTATTCCGATACAATCAATTACAATGGCCAGGCCTATACACGTAATTCTTCCGGCCTTGGGTATGACGAAACTGGTTGGAAATGGATCCCCGGGTTCACTGCTAAAGTAGGTGCAGGTTATAACCTCAACGATAATATGAACGTTTATATGAACATGGGATATCTTTCGATTGCACCCAGGTTTAGCAATGTTTATGAAAAAGATAATACGGTATTCAGGGATATTGAAAATGAAAAAGTAATGGCTGTCGAGGCCGGCTACAAGTATAGTAGCGGAAGGTTTAGTGCTAATGTAAACGCATATTACACAAAATGGAAAAACCGCCCTGTGCCCTATGGTGTCAAAGTAAAGGTATTTGACTCAATTACCGGGGATGAAGCCGAATACTCAGCCAACATCAATGGCATGGATGCTTTGCACGTGGGCATTGAAATTGATTTTATTTATAAAGCCCTGAGCAACCTCGATGTTGAAGGTATTATTTCAATAGGCGACTGGAAATGGGATTCGGGCGACACGGTAAGGTTATACGATGATTATCAAAATTTGGTAAAAAGTGTTTACTTCGATGCAAAAGGTGTACATGTTGGCGATGCTGCCCAAACCCAGTTGGGCGCCAGCTTGAGATGGGAGCCAATAAAAGGTTTATATGTGAAGGGGCAATTTACACGTTTCTCAAGGTATTATTCCGACTTTGAACCACTCTCCTTAAATGGAAGTGAGGAGGCCTCCAATCCTGATGGAAGCCCACGCGATTCCTGGATAATCCCAGATTATTATATGATGGATGCACATGCCGGGTACCGGTTCAGGTTAACGGATAAAGTGGGCCTCAACCTAAGGCTTAGCGTTTTAAATGTTTTCGACAATATGTATATTTCCGATGCGAGAAACAATGATTCTTACAACCCTTACAACACTAACGGTTTCGATGCCAACTCGGCCTCAGTATTCTATGGACTTGGCCGTCGTTGGAGCACATCACTACAATTAACTTTTTAATTACTAATAGAATAATAAAAATGCACAACAAACTTCTCTTTTCCATTATAGCAATTTTTGCCAGCATCCAGGTATTTGGCCAAAATCCGATACCCATGCAGGAAGCCCGCGACCTGGGAGCCGGGGAAACAGTTACAGTCCAGGGTATTGTTACCACCGGTACTGAACTAGGCACCATCAAATATTTGCAAGATGAAACCGCAGGGCTGGCCGCCTATAGCTCCAGCTTAAGCAGCCTGCAACGGGGAGATGAAATAAAGATAACCGGCACCTTGAAGGATTACAACAACCTGTTGGAAATCGACCCGGTAGCTTCTTTCGAGATAATCTCGTCAGGCAATCCTGACCCTGATCCGGCAGTAATTACCCCCAACCAAATGTCAGAAGATTACGAATCGGAACTGATCAGGGTCAACGGGGTGAATTTCACCACCAACCCGGGAGGTACATTTGCAGGTAACCAATCATATGATTTTACATCAAACGGGCAAAGCAGTACAATTTATGTCCGCTCCAACCACCCACTTATCGGCGAGGTAATCCCAATCGGGATGGTTGATGTAATTGGGATATGTTCACAGTTTTACGAAAACTTCCAATTGCTGTTAAGGGACAAAGACGATATTGTTAACACCTCCACCATCAACATTATCACCCCTGTTACAGTGGGTGATATCCAAACCAATAGTTTGTCATTATCATGGGAAACCAATGTTGAAGGTTCAACTGAAGCTTTCTATGGCCCAGGCTATGACGACCTTGACCAGCATAAAACCGGTACCGGGGGATCAACTGGCCATATTGTTTATATTGACCAGTTAAGCCCCGCACAGGTTATCTATGCACAGGTTTTTTCGGTACTTGACGGGGATACTGCCTGGTCACCGGTTTACGCCTATTCAAGCATGTCAAATTCAAGTGGCGGGATTAAGGTCTATTTCACCAAAAATGTAGATCATTCGGTTTCAAATGGTGTGGATGCCATCTGGCTTGACAAAAAGGCGGCGGATACCTTACAACAATATATCCATCGTGCCAAACTTTCCATTGATATTTCTATTTACAACTTTAATATTTCACAAGTTGCCACTGCCCTTAATTTAGCCTACGACAGGGGCGTAGATATCCGTATTATTTACGATGGCGAAACTGCAAACTCAGCATTGCAACTGCTCGATCCGGGTATTCCGAAACTCGCCAGCCCAACCTTTGAGGAATATGGTATTATGCACAACAAGATAATGGTAGTGGACGCCGAATCGGATAACCCTGACGAACCGATTGTTTGGACCGGCTCAACCAACTGGACAGTCAATAATATGTACGATGACCAAAACAATATCATTATATTTCAGGATCGGGCACTTGCCCGTGCCTATACCATTGAGTTTAACGAAATGTGGGGCAGCGATGGAATGCAACCAAATTCATCTTTGGCAAAGTTTGGCCCTTATAAAACAGACAATACACCCCATGAATTCATCATTGGTGGCGAAAGGGTAGAATTATATTTCAGCCCATCAGACCAAACTAATTCCAAAATTGTTAAAACCATCGAAAGTACCAACTATGATATGGAGGCCGCAACAATGCTGATTACCAGGAGTGATATTGGATATTCCATCCGTGACAAAAAGGATGAAGGCAAAAAGACTGAGGTGATTGTAAATTCCGAAGGTGAATGTTCGGCACTTGTGGCAAGTACCCTGGCCGCCGCTTTGGGATATGATTTTAAAGAGAGTGGCGAATCACATACCATGCACAATAAATATCTGATTGTGGACGAATCGGCAATTAACTCCGATCCTTTGGTGCTAACGGGCTGCCACAACTGGAGCAATTCGGCGGAAGTTAAAAACGATGAAAATACGGTGATAGTCCACAGTGCCGTTTGGGCCAATGTGTATTACCAGGAATTTAAGGCCCGCTTCGATGCCGGTGTTTCCCTGGATATTGATGAATATTCATTAGCTGAAAAAGGCTTTGCGATTTATCCTAACCCGGCTATTTCGGAAGTGAACATTAATTATGAGTCGGTTGATAATGGTCAATTGGAGCTTGGGATTTACGATCTTGCAGGACGATTGGTTCATCAGGAAAGACTGGAAATTAAATCAGGGAACAACACTTTTTCTATCACAAATCTTAATTTAATGCCAGGGGTTTATATGGTTAGGCTTTCAAATGGTAATGTCTTTGCCTTGCATAAATTGATTGTAAATTAATTATAATTGACAGAAAATTGCCGTTTCAGTAATTTGAGACGGCTTTTTTTGTTTAATAGTTTGTGTACCTTTGCTAAAAACGAAAATCAATGAAAGCAATTGAACTTATTTCTAAAACCGATCAACAAGGACATCTGAAAATTAATTATCATTTGGATAAAAAGGAAAGTGATGTTAGGGTTATCATATTGTATGATGACCCTAATGAAATTGATGAGGAGACTCTCTGGCTGCAATCAATTTCAAAGAATCCGGCGTTTGATTTTTTAAAGGAACCAAACGAAGATATTTATACAAAATCAGATGGAGGACCTTTAAATGCTTAGAAATTTAATTGTACTCGTCCCCTTTCCTTTTGATGGCTTTTCAGAAACAAAGTTAAGGCCGGCATTATGCTTAACTGATGAGATTGGAAAATTTAAGCATGTTATTATCGCCTTTATTTCAAGTAGCACCCCAAAAGAATTAATTGAAAGTGATCTGGTAATTATTAAAGGATCAAAAGATTGGGAAGGTACTGGATTAGTTGTAGATTCCGTTATTCGACTGCATAAAATTGTTACCATTCCGAAAAACTTGCTAATAAGAAAACTTGGGTCAATCAATAAATCAGTGGAAAAAGAAGTGATATCAAAACTAAAAAATTTATTTGAATTTTAAGAATACCAACAAACATGGCCGAAAAACTCGTAATCATACCCACCTATAACGAAAAAGAAAACATCGAAAAGATCATCCGTAAGGTGTTTTCGCTGGAAGGCGATTTTCATGTTTTGATCATCGAAGATAACTCACCCGATGGTACTGCTGACATTGTTCACCGGCTGATAAAAGAATTTCCGGAAAAGCTTTTTATGGAGGAGCGCAAAGGCAAACTTGGCCTGGGCACGGCATATATCCATGGCTTCCGTTGGGCCTTAAAACGGGACTACCAATACGTTACAGAGATGGATGCCGATTTTTCGCACAACCCTGATGATTTGATCCGGCTTTACGGTGCCTGTAAAGAAGGTGCCGATGTGGCCATCGGATCGCGGTATGTTGACAATGTGATACGTGTGGTAAACTGGCCCATGGGGCGGGTGATGATGTCGTACTTTGCATCCAAATATGTTAAAATAATCACAGGTCTTCAAATTGCCGATTCCACGGCAGGTTTTGTTTGCTATCGCAGAAAGGTACTCGAAACCTTACGGCTCGACAAGGTCAGGTTTATCGGATATGCTTTTCAGATAGAAATGAAACTCACAGCTTCCAAACTTGGGTTTAATATTGTTGAAGTCCCTATCATCTTTACAGACCGCACCGAAGGGACTTCAAAAATGAACAAGGGGATATTCAAGGAGGCAATCATCGGGGTCATAAAATTGAGGTTTAAAAAAATCAGACCGGTGCAGGGTGTGAATTAGGGGGTTTTTCAATAAAAAAAATTATTGAGACCTGACAAGTTTTTAAAACCTGTTAGGTCTCAACGCCTTAACAATTGTTTCAGCATTTCCATAACCTTGAGGAATATACCAAGGCTAAAAAGCCTTTGGTATAAAATCACTGCCGTTTACAATAGATGAACTGCTCCCTGTGGCCTTGATAACAAAGAAACCCTGTTTTTCTGCCATCCGTTCGGCGGCCCCATCGGTGGTGATAAAAGCCATTGCGCCAAATATTTTTTTGTCTTTATACCGCGACAAATATTTTTTGGCCTTCCATAACCTCTCATGGAAATCCTTTACATCTGGTGGCCGTAAAGTCGTTTTCACTTCTACAATTACAATTTCATCACCATTTCCGGCAATTATATCATACTCAAAATTTTGACCTTTATGATTTCCTTTTACACGCTGGGTTGTCCAATCAACATCAATGCCCTTTTCATTGAGCAACTTTATTAAATCACCTTCAACCAGCGACTCAACCAATTTCCCCCATTATGAAGTAAAGAGGGCAGATAGCTCTTTGATCTTTTTATCTGTT
>NIVA01000086.1 GCA_002254335.1 Bacteroidetes bacterium 4572_114
GCTGCCTTGAAACAGTTCAGAAGTTCGCAAGAAGAGTTTTCAAAAGAATTAGATAGAATGTTGAATTTGTTTAAGCGAATAAAAATTGAGCAGTCTATTGATGAGTTAGTGAAAAGATTTAATGTAAAAAAATGGAGATGGCAGAAAATGGAACGGTTTTCAAAAAATGCCTATCCGATTCAGTTAGAGCGTAATTATATCAAAGACTCTTTGCTTCATCACTCCACAACTCCAATACTCCAACACTCCATCCCTCCACCACTCCATTCCTCCATCCCTCCACAACTCCACCGCTCCATTCTTCCATTTCTCCATTTTTCCATTACTCCACCACTCCATTCCCCCATTCCACAGGTTTATCCAGGTGAGGTTGTTGTCGCTGGTAAATTTTTCAATATCCTCTTTTGATTCGTCCAACGAAATTGACACAATTTCAAGTTTATCTTTGTTGCCGGGCAAATACAATTCGGCAAGTTGGGGGATCAGGGTTGCGCAGTGGGGGCACCAGGTGGCCCAGAATACCAGCAGGGTATATTCCGATCCGATCTCCGAAAGCTTTATTTCATTCCCATCCATATCGGTGGCCGTGAAATCGGGTGCTTTTTTGCCAATGGCAAATTTTTTGAGGCTCTCCACTTTTTTTTCCAGTTCGGCTTTTCTTTCGGTGTTTACACATGTTTCATCCAGGTTGATGTTGTCGGCAATATAGGTGATCACTTTCTCGAAACCGTAGCTTTCAAACCCCCCAATCAGATAATCCATCACGTATTCATAAACGAGAGGGTTCTCTTTGGTTTCGTTCATGATAACCGTAACTGCTTTGATGAATTCCAATTCCAACACCTCTTTTGGCATCCTGTTATTTTGGTACAGCGAAAGGTATTGCAGCATTTTATTAGAGAGTACATTGCTCCGTAACATGCTGGTGTCGCTAAAATCCATATTGTCAAAAAAGTGCGCCTTCAGATAATCGAAACGGGCCTGCTCAGTGAGCGATGATGGCGGGAATGGCGTAAAATCCATTTTTATCAGCCGGGCAACATAACGCCCTTCGTTGTCATCAATCAGTTCGTTAATATACTTTTCAAAACCCGATGTCATATTTTCGTACTTAACAGAAATTTCCACATAAAACGGATCGTCCTTTGGGTAGAGCGAAAGCAGTGGCTCAAGTAGTTCTAACTTATATTCAATTTTGCTGCGCCGGTTAAGATACCCAAAATAAACCTGGTTCTCCACAGAGTGGGTAAACACAAGGCTGTCGATCATATAATCCAGCAACGTATGAAATGCAATATTTTCATAGTTGTAAATTATGTCCATGAAACGGTTTTGGCCAAAACGCAGGCGGTACATCCCATTTTGGGCTTCTGCCGGAAAGGCATATTCGAATGTGCCATCCGCACCGACGGATATCGAATCCATGGCTTTGTCTTCGTTGCCATAAAAGGCTGAGATACCAATCTTGCCATCCGTCAGCCCGTTTATCCGGCCATTGATTTTATAATTCTGTGAAATTGCAAACACCGGAAGGAGGAGTAACAGTAAGAGGATTTTTTTCATTTGTTGAGTTTTTAGTTTCTGTTATGGGTATTTCTTATTGTATTAAACTTACTTTTATCATTAATTCATTTTATTAGTTCGTCCTAAAAAGCTGTCAGACAGTTATCTCTAAATTACACACTGAATCTAAAATATTAAGTGTTTGGCTTTTGGCTCAAACTGTCTGACAGCTATCCACCCAAATATTTACTTTTCAAAAGCTGTCAGACAGTTATCTCTAAATTACAAACTGAATCTAAAATATTAAGTGTTTGGTTTTTGGCTTAAACTGTCTGACAGCTATCCACCCAAATATTTACTTTTCAGACTAAACTCTTTTATCATTCTATCAAATAAACGGTCTCTCAATAGTCTATTGTCCCGGCCCCATACATTTTAATAAAATAGGAGTGGCCGGGATAAAGGCTGTCAAGTGTTTGTATTGATTTTGACGGCCAAAACATCTTATTGCCAATTGGCTGAAGGATAATTTCGAAACTGTTTACAGGCTGGATATTTAATTCCAGGACAGCAATTGCTGTGGAAGAAACCACCGGGATTAAATTCCATCCAGGCTGAAGTTCAAGATGGCGGTTATGTTCGGCGGGGCCTGGGATTTGCAGGCTTACACCCTCCGAAACCTTAATCAGGTACCCCGAATGTGTGTGCCATTTATCAAGCGTGCCGGATGGGTTTTGAGGCTGGAAAAAACCCTGCCCATCCTGAACGATCAAAATATCCTGGACAATATCACCAAAAACAGCTTCTATTTCAAGGTCTTCCGGGATCAGGTAAGAGGAGAGGTTGCTCCATCCTACAGGCAGGAAAATTTCCTGGGAATAATTTTCGGCAACTATTTTTTCAATCACAATATCATCAAAATAAAATCCATCCTTGTTTGTTTTCGAATCGCTCTTAAAGTCAAATTTTATCAGTATTTCCTCTCCACAAAACTCACAAAGGCCAATGGTTTCGCTCACCCAGCTATCCTGTTTCCTTGTATATACCGGCAGGCTTTCCTCCCCGGGCACAAAATCTGTGATGGTATAACGCCCCGGCAATGTAACCCAATCCAACCCGTAATTTGAGGAAGCTTTGCAGGTAACATAGTCGATGCCGCCATCGAGGTCCCATTTAGCATAAAAATGCATCCATGATGCCACGGCCCCGCTCAAATCTATGGTATCGGCCAATTGAATACTCGAATACGTTGAACTGGAATAATAACCATCGGGCGAATCGGTAATGCTGGCAGGGGCAGAATGGAATTGGTAGGTGGAAATATCCCAGGATGGGCTGTCCCAATTTTCAACATTATTGCAACTATCGGTAAACACAAGTACTGCCGGGCCAAATACTTTTCTTATTGTATCGCTCAAATGGAAATTGCCGCTTTCGATATGGATGACATAGCTCAAAGCTTCTCCGGGAACAATCCCCGGCCTTAATTTGTATGATATCGAATCGGTAATAATTTGCATTGTATCGATGGCACCAATTGCCAAAGGCCCGCCAATTTGCTCAAAACAATCGCCAACCCCCTCAATAGTAACTATGATGTCGGAAGCTATGAGGCCAACCTGTTGGAGGCTGAATGAAAGATGTCCCACAGGCATAATAAGATTGAAATCCGTTTCGTCTGTCATCAGGATATACTCACCTGCCAGTTGTGCGGTCAACAGGTTTTGCTGCATGCTTTCTATACATTGGGGGATAATCCGTTCTATTTCCGGCCAGAACCCGTCTTGCTGATTTCCAATCTCAGGTGTAAAAGCCATGCATTTGGGTTTGGTGGTTTGTTCGCCATACATCCAGTCGTTCACATCGCCATTTACAATATATAGCAACGTCCCTACATTACCGTACCGATAATGATTTTCGGATGTAAATAATTTGCCAAAGGTTTGCAACAGGCTATGGTCGGGGGCATAGAGGTAGGAAACGTAGCCCCAGGGATGTAACATATAATTGCCATAAGTGTGATAATTAAGTGCAATACGAAATTCATGCTGTTCGCAAAAAGTTTTTACTATTTGTGACTCTGGCTCCGAAAACGCCTCCGTGCCACGGTAAGTGGAACTTCCGGGACTTGGCGAGGAGCCATAATTATCATGCCCCCACTCATAACCAAAGTTCCGGTTCAGGTCAACCCCAATAGTGCCGCCTTCGTTAAGCCTCCTGTTTTTGCGCCACATGCCACCACCGTCCGGGTTGAGGCTTTCGTTATATATATAGCCATCGGGGTTAATGCACGGGATAAAATATAATTCCGTATGGTCCACCAGTTGCCTGATCTCATCGTCAGTATTATAATTTTCTAACAAATAATACATAAAAAACAGCATCTGTTGCACCGACCCCGGCTCTCGTGAGTGTATTAATGCTGTATATAAAACCTCCGGCTCAACTTCATTAATTTGTGGATTGTCAGAAATCCTGGTCCAGTACACCGGATGTCCTTCAATGGTTGTGCCGCCTTCAATGGTATCAATCGGCATAATAAGGTTGGGATAATTAGCCGCCATAAAGCTGAGGTGATCGAGGATTTCGGGATAGGTGCAAAACCCGCCCATCGAACCTAATGAAAAACCGTCGGGGACTGGGTATTCTTTTGATCCCCGAAAGGAGTTTAAGATTTCATCAGGATTTTTTCCGGCATTCCTGTCCTGGTAATACCGCTCCAGATCATCAATAGTTATCTCAAATTGTAAATCCAGCCCCTCCAGCAATTCCATCTCCTGACGGTTGAGGCTCAACAAAATGTACCCCCCCCCTAAAACATAATCAATCGCAAAACCATTTGCCGAAAGCAATTCAAGCGAATTGACCGAATACAGAACCTTAACTTGTTTATAAACCGGATTTTGCGAAATAGCAGATAGAAACAATAGCCATATTGCTAAGCTGAGTATAACCTTCTTCATAAAATTAGGATTTTGCTGGATAGTTCAGAATAATTACAAAATTACAAAACCTGAAGGTGAAAAAGAAATTTATTTTTTATTATTGAGCTATTTGTCGGGAATACTTAACTGTGTAATTTAAAGGTTAACTGTCTGACAGCTTCTTTGACCGGATTTATTAATATCATCTTTAATGCGGCACTGAACTTTCATTTCCATTGTTTGGTACCCAAAATTCGTTTTTATCCTGATTATCGGATTGTTTGTCCAGATTAACATCAGAAGAAAGATAACCCGATAAACCAGATTCAGTTATCCAGTTTACATCTTTATCGGAACCATTAACAATGAAATCTCCGTTTGAATTACCTGAGAACATACCCCAAACATCCTGGCCAAGGTTTGTGTGCCCGTTTGTGCCGCCAAGTGCCTGTGATTCACCGGATGAGAAATTATGGGAATAAACACCTCCTGTTTGGGTTACAGCATTTGCAGAAATAACAGGGATGTGATTTCGTGGAAAAACAACTACAAAAAGATTGTTGATAACCGATGTGTTTGCAAATGTCAATACCGGATTTCCTGCAGTATCGACCACACGGCCATCATTTCTCAGAAGGGCAGCTTGCATACCTATGCTTGTTGCAGGTGTGGCAACATCTGCCGAAGCAGTATCGCGTATATCAATAAGTACCCAGTCAACAATATCGGTACCGTGAATGGGGCCAACACTTTCAGTACCAGAATAATTCCAGGGGTTGCCCGAGAATGGCTGAGATGTTGGCAACACGGAATTAATATCAGTATTCATATTTGCGCCGTTGTATGGCCCTTCTAAAAAAGCGGTGATGTCTATTTTGAGTGATGTAGGGTCAGTAACCTCGAAGGAGGCCGGAATTTCAACCACCGGATAACCAGGGTCGTTTGAATTGACGGTTATCGTTCCTTCAAATGTCCCTGCTTCAAGTTCTTCGGCATTGCAGGAAACCATACATTCAATACTTCCACCCGGTTCTATAGTACCGGTAGTTGGACTAATTGGGCCTAACCATCCTATCTCACTTTTAACCCTGGAAATGTTTACAGTGATATTTGTTGCCTGGCATCCACCATCACCATAAGTGTCTTCAATCCATGTTTTCCATGTCCCATTCATTTCCGCTCCATTAAAAGCTGTAGCATCCACAGTGTAGGTACCACTTGGTGCCCCACTTGCAATAATCGTTTCAGTCCCTGATGGGCATTCAACATGCAGGCTTCCTTCTTCGGGATAGTTGTCGGTGGCCCAGGTGTAGCTAATTTCAAAGGCCGCCACATCACCAGGATCTTCTACTTCGAGATCAGTCCAGCCCAGTTCGGTGTGAGTGTTGTAGTTGTAGGTGCTGGCCGAAGGACTGTTTTCAACATCGTAATTCAACTCTTCCAAAACGGTAATATTTGTTGCGATGGTGAAATTAAGGTCTATCAGCCCGGTGTTGGTGATGGTAAAACTGGTTTCGGTGGTTTGCCCAACGGTTGCTGTTGCGTAAATGCTGGTTGGGTTGATGTTGATTTGCGCAAAAGCCTGTTCGCCAACAAAGAAGGTGTGCGGGTCAGGTTTACCGATAAAAGGATGGGTTTCGCGCCGTCCCGATCCATCGGCCACATAAAGATAATATTCAATTTCGCTGCCCTGGCTTGCCCCGGAAATTGCGCCCGACCAGCTTTGTCCACTGGTATTTTCCATGTTAACCAATTCCCATTCAGCACCATTAACACGATAATAAATAATGGCCGAATCGCTGTAAACCGGTTGCCCGCTCAAAGCTATAATGGTTGCTTCAACATTATATTCAGCCTGTACTGGCTGTTCTCCCATCAAAGCCACATGATTGATGTGCAACATACCAATATCGGCAAGACCTTTTGTGCGGCAATGCAAAGCGTCTGTCGATTGCCAACCTCCGGTAAATCCAAGCACTTCGTAACCCGGCATGGCTTCCTCGTAAGATGCAATGGCACCGTCATCCCATTGTGAATTCATAATTGGGACAATCACTTTTTTGTTAAGGATAAGTGAGTTTGTGTAAGGCTGATTGTTGGGGGTATAAACCCTGTAAACCTCGAATGGAGTTCCGTAAGAAGACATTTGCGCGGCATAGTAGGCAGCAGTAGCTTCAATTTCATCATATTGTGGATGACTGACCGGAACGGAACGGATCATCACTTTATCAACATCCAGGAATTTCCCCCAGCAGTCGATGTGGTCGATGTATGTGTTGTTGGGGTCGGGAAGTACGTGGTACTCTTCTATTCCCAGGTACTCTTCAAATATCTGGTCAATCTCAGCGTGGGAATAGCCATTGTTTTCTAACCAGATCAAGTCAGATGACGAAGCGATCCCCATACCGTTGCACATGTAATTCCCCCCTGCAGTTTCAATATCCATCACAAAAAGATTTATGCCCAATTCCTGTGCAACCTTTGCGGGGATGGCATTATCGGCGGGCCTGGGGCGGTTGTACTCAAAATCGACTATGCCAATTTCATCGTTTCCGTCCAAAACATACCAGGGGCCATAATCGCGGGTCCAGTATGAATTGGAGGGCGCAATGATAAAATCGCAATTGGCAAGGTTAACACCCTGGTTTTGATATTGATTGGTAACATAGGTTTGCTGGTTGGTATTGGAAACTATGGTTGTAACGTTAATTTTCGTACAGTTCAGGTTTTTCATTAGTAAGTATGATTTGATAAATAATACATTGAGTCCAGTCTAAAAAGCCTTTTTTTGCCGCGAATGCGCTAATGTAATTTTCTAATTATCGCATAATCACGTGTTTGAAAATAATAAAATTTCGCTAATTTTCAAAAACTTCGTTTTTAGACCGGACTCATACATTAAAATAGTGAGGACAATAGTAATATAAATGTTGAAAAATTGGGCTACCCACATAACATTAGACACAACTAATTATCAACTCATTATAAATTCGCGCATTAGCGGCAATATTTTTTTTGGTTTGTCCATCTTTACGCGGGTAGCCAAAAATTAGATAAGCTGGCCGGGCACTGCATTGTAATAAAGAGATATTATGGTGCCCGGAACCTTAAAGGTGCCTCTGATCCTAAGGCTTGCCCAAGGGCCAATATGTCAATCATTTTTTATTGAAAAAACGGAAAAGTTCACATTTCAATTTCTACTAAAATCATTTTCACAAGCTCAAACAGCCATTTCGTCATCCAAAAAGGGTGTTTCGTCACGATACAAAATATTATCTATGTTTTTTACTTTTTTTTGTTTTTATTTGTATAACAAAAAATTATTGTCATGTGGAGAACTACTAAAAATGCCGTTAGTGCTTTGCTTTCTTTTGTGCTCATTATAGGATCACTCTTTATTGCCCTTACCAAAGGTTGTAATAAAGTTGATAGAGCAAGGCCATTAAATAAATTTGAGATTTTTATAAGCGAATTCCTTGGTCACCATCCACCGACCTGGGAAGAAATGCAGGAAAGAAGTCGGCTACTTGAAATAGATTTAGAAATATCAAGAAGAAATTTGTTTCAACAAAGTGTGAGGGATCACGTGAAACTCATAATTGATAAAATCTACGATAATGGTCAGGGTAACGCACAGGTAAAACATTCATTCCAGGGCGACAGCTTCAGTTTTAAGATTCTGGATAATCAACGCAGTATTGCAATTAAAGTAAAAATCGAAACGAAATCGGATCAGGGCATACTGGAAAGCTGGAAGCAGTTCAAGCAATCAGCATCTTTTCCCGATTCAATCCCCGACACATTTATTATCCTTGATACCCTGACCTATCATAATGCTGAAAATGGTGTTGCCAAGGAAGCATTCCAATATAACTACAACTTAAATGAAAATCTGGTTACCGGTATTGTGGAATTAGTATCTCAGGATGGAAGTTACTTCTTTATCGAAATCGAAACAACCAAAGCTGATGAAGATTTTTATAAATTTGCCGATAAATTTTTTGCCAATAACTTTAGCCCACCTGAGACGGAAAAAACTGTAGTGCGGGCATTTTAAGTATCTTTGCAAAATAAAATAAAACAAAACTACCTATGACTTTACTTAATGTACTTGCTTTTTCGCCAGGCCCAATGGAGATTATCATGATACTTGTAATCGTCCTGTTGCTTTTTGGCGGTAAGAAAATCCCGGAACTAATGCGGGGCTTAGGCAAAGGGATCAAAGAATTTAAGGATGGCACGAAAGAGGGCGATGAAACACCCGAGAGGAAAGTGTAAGCAATATCGATGGATGGGTTTCAGCTAATTAAAACCCCATGTTTTCAATGTTTGAAAATTCGTTGTCGTTGATGATGGAGGTGATTTTTTGGAGGTATTTGAAAACTGACCAGAAATATTCGTATATTTGTGTCCGTTAAGTATTTCAATTATGAAAATAATAATATTCATCATCATTTTATTAGGGAGCTTTTTCAAGGCTTACCCTCAATCACGGGAAGTTGCGTTTACCCTTGATGATCGCGACAGGATCATGAGAACTGAAGAACGTATCGAATCACTTCGCAACGAGATGAATGCAAAATTTGAAGCGATGGAACAAAGGTTTGTAGGGATGGAAGCAAAATTAGATGCAATGAACTCAAAATTCGATTCGATATATTGGATTCTTGGAATTATCGTTGCACTGATTTTGTTTACACTTGGTTACATGATGTGGGACAGGCGCACGGCCCTCAATCCAATTCAAACAAAAACCCAAAGCCTTGATGAGCGGGTGAACAAACTGGAATTTGTTACCAGGGCCCAGGCCAAAAAAGACCCAATATATGCCGAACTATTAAAACAGGCAGGGTTACTTTAGGTTTCTATTCTTTAAAGTTTTTGATTGTGCCCTAAGTGCCCTAAGCAGATACCCACCTTTTGCCCCTCTCTCGCACGAACCCCTTCCTGATTTCATCACCCGTCACCTGACACCCGACACCCGACATTACCTAACATAAAAGCGGCTTAATTTTTTCAATTGCGGCATCTACATTTGTAACATCATTAAAAACCAAGCTTAGTTTTTTCTTGTTTTCACGCAAAGTGGCAGACATTTTATTGTGCTGAAGAAAATTCAATATATGTGTAAAAGCCTCCGACTGGAAATAATTTGATTCTTCATTTTTTATGAAATAGCCATAAAACTTGTTGTTTTTCAACAACACCTTCTCAAACCCAATTTTCCGTCCAATCCATCTCAACCTCAATGTTTGGAACAAGGCATCCACTTCAGGTGGCACAGCCCCAAAACGGTCTTCCATACGTTTTTTATACGCCAACAAATCCTGTTCGGTTTCTATGTTGTCTAATTCTTTGTACAGGCTCAGCCGTTCGGTGGTAATTGAGATATAATTTTTTGGGATGAGGATTTCCTGGTCGGTTTCAATCTGGCAATCTTTCACAAAATCAATCTCCCCTTCATCCTTAAAAAGCCCTTTAAATTCTGTTTCACGCAGTTCCAGCATGGCTTCGTCAAGTATCTTATTATACATTTCGTAACCAATATCTGAAATAAACCCGCTTTGCTCGGCGCCCAAAAGGTTTCCGGCGCCACGGATATCCAGGTCGCGCATGGCAATATTGAAGCCACTGCCGAGGTTCGAAAATTCCTCGATTGCTTTCAACCGTTTCCGGGCTTCGGTGGTCAGTGTTGACAATGGCGGTGAAAGCAGGTAGCAGAAAGCTTTTTTATTTGCCCGGCCAACCCTGCCCCTTAGCTGGTGCATCTCGCTCAAGCCAAAATTTTGTGCATCGTTTATGATGATGGTGTTGGCATTGGGGATGTCAAGTCCGTTCTCAACAATGGTAGTAGAAACCAAAACATCAAAATCCCCTTCAATAAAACCGAGCATCACCTTCTCCAGTTTATGTCCTTCCATCTGGCCGTGCCCAATGCCGATTTTCACCCCCGGGCAAAGCTTCCTAATCATATCTGCTACACTCTCAATATTTTTAACCCGGTTGTGTATGAAAAAAACCTGGCCATTTCGGGAAGCTTCGTAATTAATTGCGTCTGCGATAACATCAGTATTAAAACCCTTCAATTCTGTTTGAATGGGCATGCGGTTGGGTGGAGGTGTGTTGATTACCGACAGGTCCCGTGCGCCCATTAACGAAAATTGCAAAGTCCTGGGGATTGGTGTCGCCGTTAGGGTAAGCGTATCCACATTCACTTTTAGTTGTTTAAGTTTGTCTTTTACTGCCACGCCAAACCTTTGTTCCTCATCTAAAATAAGTAAGCCAAGGTCTTTAAATTTGATGTCTTTACTAACTAACCGATGCGTTCCGATAAGAATGTCGAGCCTGCCTTTTTCGAGGTTTTCGATAATCTTTTTTTGCTCTTTGGCCGTTTTAAACCGATTGATGTATTCAACGTCAACCGGAAAATCTTTTAGCCTGTCCCTGAAAGTATTGTAATGTTGTAGAGCAAGGATGGTGGTTGGGACAAGTACGGCCACCTGTTTCCCATCGGTAACTGCCTTAAAAGCTGCACGTATGGCAACTTCGGTTTTCCCAAATCCCACATCGCCGCAAACCAGCCGGTCCATTGGGAAATCTTTTTCAAGGTCGGCTTTTACATCCACGGTTGCCTTAAACTGGTCGGGGGTATCTTCGTATATAAATGATGCCTCCAACTCGTGTTGCAGATAAGTATCGGGCAAATAGCTGAACCCTTTGGTGCTTTTTCGTTTTGCGTAAAGTTTTATTAAATCTTTGGCAATATCCTTAACTTTCTTCTTGGTCCGCTCTTTCAGCCTGTTCCAGTTATTGCTGCCCAGCCGGTTCAGCCGTGGGGCGACACCCTCTTTGCCCACAAATTTAGAAATCCTGTGCAACGAGTGGATGCTGATGTACAAAAGGTCGCCGTTTTCGTAAACCAAGCGTATGGCTTCCTGTTTCTTGCCATTATTTTCGATGGTCTCAAGCCCGTCGAACCGGCCAACGCCATGATCAATATGTGTTATATAATCTCCGGGCTGCAGGTTATATATTTCCTTAAGTGTGATTGCCTCCCTGCCTTTGATACTGTCGCGCAGGTGAAACCTGTGATACCGGTCAAAAATTTGATGGTCGGTGTAGCAAGCCAGTTTGAAACCGCTATCGATAAACCCCTTATGGATAGGAAGGTTTATCGTATTATAATCCAGGTTATTATTCTGACCTTCTTTAAAATTAATATCATTGAGGATGACATTGAGCCGTTCTGATTGTTTGGGGTTGCCCGAGAAAAAGAAGTTATGGATGCCCGCTTTCGAATTTTCGTTCAGGTTGTTGATAAGAAAGTCAAACTTTTTGTTGAAGGAGGGTTGGGGCTGTGCATCAAATTCAAAAACAAAGGTAGGGTCAGTCATCATCTGGTGCCCAAATTCAACAGTCGAAAAACTTAATAAGCCGTGCAAAAAATCACTTCCGGTAATAAACAGGTTATCGGGATTTATTTCAATATCAGGTTGATTGGACGATTGATAGGTTTGCATGGCCTTATCCATTTCAAGGTCCATGCGGTCGATGGCAAACTGAAGATCGTCAATCCAGAAAGTGGATGTTTTGGGGATAAAGGAAATGAACGGCACCTTTTGTCCTACCTTTTCAGTTTTTTGCAGGTCGGGCATAATATAAACCCTCGAAATCATTTTTTGCGAAAGCTGGCTGCCCGGCTCAAATGTTCTGATAGACTCAATTTCATCCCCAAAAAATTCGATACGGAACGGGTAATCATTTGAAAAGGAGAACACATCAATAATACCACCACGTATGGCAAACTGGCCAGGTTCAACAACAAAATCTACATTTTCGAATTGAAATTCCTCTAAGGCTTCTATCATGAAATCCTGGTCGATGCGGTCGCCTTTATTAATCCTGAAAGTATTTTTGGCAACAATGGACTTGCTCACTACCTTTTCGGCAATTGCTTCGGGAAAGGTAACAATCAGCAATTTCCGGCCTGATTTGCTTATCTTATTAAGGACCTCGGAACGCAACAAAACACTGGAACTGTCGGTTTTTCCAATTTCATAAGGCCGCTTGCAGGATGTGGGTAAAAACAGCACATGACGTTTACTGTACTCCATATCCCTTTCTGCAAAAATGCTTTCGAGGTCGTTGTGGAAATAGGCCGCACTCTCCTTATCGGGCAAAATAAAAACGTGTGTGCCCCTGATAGCCTGAAAAACTGATGCTGCCACGAAAGACCGCTGCGACCCAACCATGCCTTTCAGGTGCAGGCGCTCAACATTTTTGCTATCCAGCAAACTGGAAATCTGCCCTGTCTTAGGATTGTTTTGATAGATATTAAGAATTTCGCTGACAGTCAATTTTGAAGCTTATTTTTATTTGGCCGCAAAAGTAATTGATTGGGTGGGAAGATACAAATTGGGAATTATTATGTACTTTTGCAATAAATCAAATATGGTAAAGCTATGTATCAGGGTCAGTTAAATACGGAACAAATTCAACAACTTATAAAACCGTTAGTTGTATCGGGTATTTATAAAAATGAAACAAGTGCATTGAACGAGATCGTAATAGAATTCGTAAAGAACAAACTTAAAGATTATAACACAATCGCAGAAAAATTTGAACTCAAATATAAAAACGGATTTAATGAATTTACCGCTAATATTAAAAATACTGCATCAATAGCTGAAGAAGATGACTGGATGGAATGGAAAGCTGCAATGGAAATGAAGGTAGCCTGGTCGGAAACTTTAAAAACTATGATGCAAAATGCAAATCAACATTGAGGAAATCCTACAGTACTTAGAATCAAAGAATATTGTTTCACAGATAATTGAAATTATTGCCGATGAAACAGCAAACAGGGGGTATTATAAGATTCAATGTGAATTAATC
>NIVA01000087.1 GCA_002254335.1 Bacteroidetes bacterium 4572_114
CAGATATTGAAAATATGTTTGATCCGATTGTGGATGAATTGGTGATACTTCAAAATTTTGCAGGGGTATATTATCCTGAATATAATGTTAATACTTTGGGCGGTTGGGATCAAAATTCTGGTTACCTCGTCAAAGTCACCGAAAATTGTCAGCTAAGGGTATTTGGTGACGCTTCTGACGGTGGACCACTTGAGCTATCAAACGGGTGGAACCTGATCCCTGTTAAGGGTTTTTGTGATGTGGATACTGAGGCTTTGTTCAACGGTATCATTGATGATTTAATTATTGTAAAAGAGGTTGCCGGTGCCGGGGTTTATTGGCCTGCCCAGGCTGTAAACACCATTCCAACCCTGAACCCGGGGAAGGCATATTTTGTAAAACTCACCAGCGATCAGACCATTACTTTCCCTGGCTGCGAATAGGTTTTGAATTATCACCGTTAGTAAAAGCGTGATAGGGTTTATGTATTTTGTTGTATGACGGAAGTTGGATACTGGATGCCGGGTGAGCGAAGATAACCGGTTACTGCCTGCCTGTCCAAAGCGTAGCGAAGGCGGGATAACCGATTACCGCCGATTGGAATCTAATTCGTGTCCGTCCATAAAGTCGATGGTTTATGATTTCAGATTAATCCCGCACGTGCGGGAATATATTATTTTTGATTTGTCTGACGTTCACACATTTCTGAAATCAAAAATCCCCGCCTGACCGGACGGGCAGGGTTAATCATCAATCGTTAATCAGTTTTCTGGAACTTTATGGACAAACACTAATTACAAACCAAAATATACCAAACATGAAAGCAATAAAATACACCACATCAGCGGTGGCTGTTTTATTATTCTTAGGCCATTTCGCATTCTCTAATCCTGTATCAAAAAAGTCGGCCCGGCAGGTGGCAATAAATACCTACATCGAGCGGTGCGACCATGTTGTTACAAATCTTAAAATAGATAAAAGGTTTGATATTAAGGACAAATCCACCACACTATGTTACATTTTTAATTTTAGTGGACCCAACCCGGGGTTTGTAATCGTTTCGGCTATAGATGCTGTAATCCCGGTTTTGGGTTATTCTTTTATAAACGGTTATGGCCCGGAAGATCATCCGCCGCAATTCGATTATTTTTTAAACAGCTACAAGGAACAGCTTTTATTCGCCATCGAAAACCAGGTTGAACCTGAATCTGAGGTTATTTCAGAATGGGCCAGGCTTGATATTGACCCTGCTGGTTTTTCACGTGGTGCGGGTCATCAGCAGATTGGGCCTTTGATCCAGACAACCTGGAATCAATCATATCCATATAATGAGCTTTGCCCCGGCGGGTCGTATGTGGGTTGTGTGGCCGTGGCCATGGGCCAGGTCATGAAATACTGGAGCCATCCGTCACAGGGCGAAGGTTCCCATTCGTATTATCACTCTAATTATGGTACGTTGTCAGCTGATTTCGGTGCTGCTACATACGAATTTGAAAATATGCCGCACTCAACCACTGTTAGTAATTTGCCCATAGCTACTTTGCTTTACCATTGTGGCGTGGCAGTGGAGATGAATTACAGTACATCCGGTTCGGGCGCCTCGTTAACCGGATACCACGGTGCCATGAATGCCATGCAACAATATTTTAAGTTCGATCCCAATATGTACTATGATAAGAAGAGCACATATTCCGACACTACCTGGCACGAGAAACTTTTTCATGAAATAGATAATTACCGGCCAATGATCTACACAGGTTGGGATTGGATGTCGGGCGGGGCACATGCATGGAACCTGGATGGCTATGAGTTGGTTGGCGATTTATGCCATTTTCATATGAATTGGGGGTGGGGTGGTTCATACAACGGCTATTTTTATCTCGATGACCTTACTGCGGGAAACAGTAATTATTGCATGGGGCAAGAAGCAGTTTTTAATATTTATCCTTATGCAGCCAATTTTGTAAACTGTTATCCGCAAAATGCAGACTATTGGACGGGTTCAACAAATACATCAGAAAAAACCGAAACCAGCCTGGTAAAAGGGACTGAACCCGAAGACGGCTGGATGATGTTTGATATTTCGGCCATACCGGACGGGGCTGAGATATATTCGGTGTTGTTTAATGGATATGCCTATGAAGGATATAAACCCGATTGGGCAATTACCCCGGTTATCACCGACCCGCTTACATCATTGCCCGCTGATTTACATGCCGATATTGTTGAAGAACAGGATGAGGGTTTTTATTTTGCCGAATATGACAATAAATTAAATTTCGGGTTGGGTTGGCGGAGATATATGCTTGAAGGCCCGGTGAATGGAGATATGCAAAATGCCCTGCCTACCGACCTGTTTACCATCGGAATTGCCAACGATCGGCCGAATCCCGGGTACAAAATATTTTTCCATGGCTGGAATGAAGCGAACCCTCCATTTTTAAAAGTAGTTTTTGCGGCTTACGGTAGCTTTGAAGGATATGTTACCGAATATAATACGGGCCTGCCCATAGAAAATGCTTTTGTTAATATCGGGCATTTAACAGATACTTCGGATGCCGCAGGTTATTATCATTTCGATGATGTGCCGATTGGCGATTATGAAGTTTTTGTTGATGCCAATGGCAATGTTAATGCAAACGGTCATCCATACTTTAATCAAACCATAAGCGGAGTGGTGGTAACTGATGGTGGATCAACCCAATTAGATATTGAATTGGTATGGGCTGAAATTGAATTAAACCCAACACCAATAAACCTAACGGTGGACCCGGGTGAAACTTATGATGAAGAATTTACAATCACCAATAATGGCCCCGGGGATTTGGATTACACCTGTTATGTTTCGCCCCCCATGGGAGAGCTGTTGATGGATGCAAATTTTGAAGCCATAACAGGCGATTATTTGCTTTGGGGTTGCGAATTTGACGGAGCTTATATCTGGGCCACCGGGACAACAGCCTATAATGGCGATCATACTTTATATAAGTTCGACAGGAATGGAAACCTGCTCACAACCTACTCGCAGGGCACAAGCTCATCCAAAGGTATGAAACATATGGCTTTTGATGGTACGTATCTATACAGTTACGATGATAATGGTTTTTACAGGATCGACCCGTCAGGTGCAAGTGTGGAAACCCTCTTTACGGAATTTCCGACAACACCTTTTGGTTTTCAGGGGCTGGCCTGGGTCCCCGGCCTGGGCTTTGTTACCAAATACGCCACTTACGACCCCGATTACCAGGATTTTGTTATTTTCGATGAAACTGGTACATTAACTGGAATGCTTCCGGGTACAGGTTTGAGCAGTATTAGCGATATGACATACGATTCAATCAGCCATTGTTTATGGATTGCGAAATCTTTCCCCGGGTACACTTTTATGCAATATAGCCTCGAAACACTTTCACTTACGGGTTTAAGTTACATGGTGCCCGAACTTGAAGGCATAAGTTATCAATCGGCCCGTGCAGCTTATTTTGCCGCTGATATGATTGAAGGTAAAACCATATTGGCAGGACTTGCTTATAGCAATACTGATACAAAATTCTTTGCCCTGGAACTTGAAACATGGCTCAGGATGGATGAAAATGCTTCAGGGGTTGTTACCGGCGAAAGTAAAAACTTACAAAATGTATCTATAAAAATTGTGCCCGGGTTGATGGCAGAGGCTTCAAAAACGGCAGATATTGTCGTTATAAATACAGCAGGTGAAAATGATACCTTACCGGTAACTATAAACAATAATTTTACGCATGGAAGTGTAAGCGGGTTTATTACCGAATATGGCAATTCAACACCAATCCCTGATGCTATGGTTGAAATAGATGGCTATAGTGATGTTACCGATAGCAGCGGATTTTATCAAATTGATAACATTCCTATTGGCTACTATCCGGTAAGTATATCTTCGGAGCAATTTATAGACACGGTTTTTGGCGAAATCCCCCTGCCTGGCCCGCCTGTCCAATACAATTTTCAACTCACATGGACTGAGATGGCGGTAACCCCTGCAATGATCAATGTGAATTTGAATCCCGATAGCGAACTGGAAACCTCCTTTACTATCTCAAATACGGGATGTGGTGATTTGGTTTATAATTGTGAACTGGTGTTTCCTGATAAGGAGAGATCAATATCGATACTTGTTGTTGACAGGGATATGAGTTCGTATGAATATTGGGGAGGTCAGTATCCTGCCGATGAATGGGGGTTTTTCCAGGCCGCTTTGGATGAAAATAACTATTCATATACATATATTGAAGTGCTAACACCCTGGGACGATGGGCCTGATTTGCAAACCATGCAACAGTATAATCAGATCATTTGGTTTACCGGTGAGGTTTCAGGCAGTGATGGAATGTCATATACAGATGAACAAAACCTTGCCGCCTACCTGGACGGTGGAGGATCGTTGTTCTTTTCATCACCCGATTATTTAGATCAGTTTGGCTACGAGTATGGTGAGTTTTATGTGAACCCCGGAATGTTCCCTTACGATTATCTCGGTGTTGAATATGGTAAGTGTGACCAATGGAATGTTTTCTGGTGGAATTCCCTTGAAATCCAGGGAGTGGCAGGGTCGATCATGGAAGGTTTGGTGTTTGATGTGGGGTGCATTTACGAAATGACCGATCATAAAATTGATAACTTTTTAGATCATAACGGAATTGATATGTTTTTTATCGATCCTTCCGGAGGCTGGGATGGGGTGTGCGCAATCCAGTATGAAACCGAAACTTTTAAGACAGTATTTTCTACTGCATCCATTGCCAATGTTGAAGACCTGCAAACACGGGCCGGGATTTTGGAAAGGATTGTAACCGCTAACGAAACATATTGGCTGGAGTTCACCGAAAATCAATCCGGTGTTGTTTCAGGGATATCTAAAGGGGCGAAGGAAGTGGGGCTGAACATTAATTCCGGTGGCCTGGGACTTGGGGTTTATAATGCTGAGATTATTGTAAATAGCAACGATCCTGATTCTCCACTTTCTATCCCGGTAACTCTAAATGTGACAGATGCAGCAACGGTTGACCTGAAAGTTTTCCTGGAAGGCCCGTTCGTTGAAACTGAAATGGACCCCGTAATGTGCCAGAAAGATTTGATCCCTCTATCGCAACCATTTAACAAAGCGCCCTGGGATTATGATGGCGGTGAATCGGTAGGATCAATCCCCAACAATCAAATCATAGACTGGGTGCTTGTTGATTTTAGGGATGCCCCTGATGCCGCCTCTGCCACCGAAGCTACCATCATCAAACGCCAGGCTGCATTTCTATTGAGTGATGGTTCGGTTGTGGATTTGGACGGTGCAAGTAATTTGATGTTTGATGAAACGGTTTCAAACAAGCTGTTTGTTGCCATCTGGCATTGCACCCATCTTGGGATTTTATCCGCAGTTGAAACCGTATTATCGGAAGGCAAATACGAATATGATTTTTCAACTGATCCTTCAAGAGTTTATGGAGGTGATGCAGGGTATAAACAATTAACCGGTGGAATTTGCGGTATGGTGGCAGGAGATGCCAACGCTGATGGAATTATTAACGATGCCGACTTCATCATCTGGCGCGAAAATGCCGGAAAAGCAGGATATTGGCCCGGTGATTTTTCAATGGATGGCGAAACAAATAATATCGACAAGAATAATTTCTGGTATTTTAACCGGGAAAAAGAATGTCAGGTGCCTGAATAAAAAATTATTAAAAAATAAAATACTATGAAAAACAAACTATTTACCATCGGATTACTGGCTTTTGTTAGCCTGTCATTAACGGGCCAGAATTTTGTTTCTACGGATAGGCAATGGAATGTGAGGTTATCTTCATTCATGTCATTCAGTACCGAGGTTTACGTTATCCAGGAAGATTCCATTCATAATTCTATGAGCTACAAAAAAATCTGGATGACCTATGATTCAACTCTCAGCGGCTTAATGTATCAGGGTTTGTTGAGGGAAGAAAACAATGTGGTTTATTACGTACCGCCCAATAATACTGAGGGCATACTTTATGATTTTAACCTTGAAGTGGGCGATACAACCTATGTGAAGAATATGTTTTGTGGCGATGTAGAATTGGAGGCAGTTGTAATTTCCATAGATACAGTTGAGTATTTTGGGGTAGAAAGAAAAAGATGGCAGTTGGAAAGCGAAGGATGGACAGAATATTGGCTGGATGGAATAGGTAGCCTGAGTGGGCCATTGCATTCGTTTTATCCTTTGTGCATTGTTTGCCCGGTGTGGGAATTGCTCTGTTTTCATGAAAATGATGATTTGCTTTACATCATGCCCGGCCAAACAAATTGTTATCAAACTTCAGTTGGGATTGATGAGCAGGTGGCTGATGCTACTTACAAAATATTACCGAATCCGGTTAGACAGGGCCAGTATTTTGAATTTGAACCTGCACATGATATCAAAAGTATTGGCATTTATAATTCAGCTGGGATTTTAGTGAAGCATCTCAATTTGTCTCCGGACCAGAGGGTGTTTATCAAAACAGATGACATGAAGCCGGGTTTGTACCTGTTGAAAGCCGAAACCCGGAAAAATAAAATAATAACGATCAAGCTGTTGGTTTTCTAAATCATAGAAAGGTCGAAGAATAGTTGATGTCCAGAAGTTTTTAGAAAGTTATGTTGGCGGGTTGGTTTCAAGAATCATTCAAAACATAAAATAGATGAAATGGTGTAAACGCCCTGATATTGAGATCGGGGGCTTTTAATTCCCGGCCGTGAATGGCCGGCAACGGAATTCCATTTACGTGCCGCACACATGGGTATTTATCCCGCAATCAAGTCGCTCAGAGAATACTTTTGGTATTTACTTCTCCCTGATGTTTTTAACTTTTTCAACTCATTTTTTGCCTGTATTTCAATCCATAGCATTGGATCAATGTTGAAAATTTCCCCAAATATCAGGGCCATTTCATAGTTAATTGGGCGTTCACCATTTATGAGTTTACTCAAATTAGAGGGTTTAAGGCCGATATAATCAGCAAATTTATTTTGCTGGATTTGCAAAGCTTTTAAGTCAGCCAAACTAATATCCTGTCCTTCTGATTCTAAATAATCTTCCATCTTAAATTTGAGCGACATTATCTCGGTATGCCTTTTTTGTTTTTCTGAACGCTCTTTTGATTTTGTTAACAATATCGCTTGAAATTGATCAAATTCATTTGTTTTAGTATCCATACGATTCGTCAAAACGCCAGTTGTCGGTTCGGTTTCTTTATTTTTTTTCATGGTTTCTTTTGTTTTTCC
>NIVA01000088.1 GCA_002254335.1 Bacteroidetes bacterium 4572_114
TTATTTCTTAATTAAAATCCATTAATGATGAGCGTTTTAGTTGACAAGAATTCAAAAATTGTGATACAGGGATTTACCGGTAATGAAGGTACATTTCATTCAGGACAGATGATTGCCTATGGTACAAATGTAGTTGGCGGCGTTACACCTGGAAAAGGCGGACAACGTCATTTAAGCCTCCCGGTTTTCAATACCGTTGATGAGGCCGTGAAAACAGCTGGGGCAGATGTTTCGGTAATTTTCGTGCCGCCGGCGTTTGCTGCCGATGCCATTATGGAAGCTGCCGATGCCGGCATCAAGGTAATTATTTGTATCACCGAAGGTATCCCAACGAAAGATATGCTTATGGTGAAAGAGTTCCTCAAGGATAAAGATGCACGGTTGGTTGGGCCAAACTGCCCGGGCGTTATCACCCCCTCAGAAGCTAAAGTTGGCATTATGCCGGGATTTATCCACATGCCCGGCAAGGTGGGCATTGTTTCCCGCTCCGGGACCCTTACCTACGAAGCCGTTGACCAGTTGACAAAAGTTGGCCTTGGCCAATCAACTGCCATTGGTATTGGTGGCGACCCGATTATTGGCACCACCACAAAAGAAGCGATTGAACTGTTGATGAACGACCCCAAGACTGAAGGCATTGTTATGATAGGCGAAATTGGTGGGACCATGGAAGCCGATGCCGCATATTACATAAAAGAACACGGGACCAAACCGGTAGTTGGGTTTATTGCCGGGGCAACCGCGCCCAAAGGAAGGACCATGGGCCATGCCGGGGCGATTATTGGTGGCACGGAAGATACTGCCGAAGCCAAGAAAAAGATCATGCGTGAGTGCGGCATAAATGTAGTGGATTCCCCAGCTGATATCGGAAGAAAGATGGCGGAATTGCTGAACTAAATTAAAACCTCAAATATTTGAAACGGTTGGCCTTTAATGGGTCAGCCGTTTTTTTATTCCCTAAGCGACTCATAGTCGCTAAGGGAATTTTTTGCGGCAGGGATTGGAGTGGTAGCTTGTTGAAATGCCGGCTGATTTTTTTGTTAGTGGGCGGTGGCTGACGAAGGAAGACCCCCGCCCACTTACAAAAAAACAGCCGGCATGAGACAACTACAAACGGAAAGCCCGGTTCAGCCGCCCAAATTAGAGGGAAAAGATTGATTGAGGTTGGGCATAGTAATCTGTGTCAAAAAATAAAGTAGAGATTGGATATAAAATGCTTTAGCTTCAGTTAATAAAAGACAGCCGTTTTTTTTATTCCCTAAGCGACTTTGAGCCGCTAAGGGAATTATAGATTGTTTACTTTTGCGCCTATTTTTTAAATCAGATAAAACTTCACAAAAATGCAGATCCCTTCAAAATATGATCCTTCGCAAATTGAGGACAAATGGTATAAACACTGGATGGACAAAGGTTACTTTAGGTCGGTGCCTGATGACAGGGAGCCATATTGTATTGTAATCCCTCCGCCAAACGTTACCGGTGTGTTGCACATGGGGCACATCCTTAACAATACTTTGCAGGATGTTTTGGTGCGCCGTGCCCGTATGCAGGGAAAAAATGCCCTGTGGCTGCCTGGTACCGATCATGCTTCCATTGCTACCGAAGCAAAAGTAGTGGCCAAATTGAAGGAAGATGGAATTGATAAAAAGGATTTGAGCCGTGAGGAGTTTCTTGAACATGCCTGGGAATGGAAAGAAAAGCATGGCGGGATAATCCTGGAGCAGTTGAAAAAACTTGGTGCCTCCTGCGATTGGGAACGCACAAAATTTACCATGGATGAAAGTATGTACGAATCGGTGATTGATGTATTTATCGATTTATACAATAAAGGTTTGATCTATCGTGGTGTCCGTATGGTGAACTGGGACCCCAGGGCACTGACTGCCCTTTCGGACGAAGAGGTGATCCACCGCGAAGAAGACTCAAAACTCTATTATCTCCGCTATAAAGTTGAAGGTTCGGAAGATGATTGGGCAACAATTGCCACCACACGCCCCGAAACAATTTTAGGTGATACGGCGGTTTGTATCAACCCCAATGACGATAGGTTCAGGCAATTAAGGGGGAAGCGTGTATTAGTCCCCCTGGTCAACCGCTCAGTCCCTATCATCGAGGATGAATATGTGGATATGGAATTTGGCACCGGCTGTTTGAAAATCACACCTGCCCACGATATAAACGACTATGAAATTGGTATCCGCCATAAATTAGATACCATCGACATATTTAACGACAATGGGACCCTGAATGAATCAGCAGAACTCTACATCGGGGAAGACCGTGATGTGGTACGCAAGAAGATCGTAAAAGATCTTGAAGCTGCCGGCAACCTTGTGAAAATCGAAGATTATAAAAACAAGGTAGGTTATTCCGAACGTACCCATGTTGCCATCGAGCCAAAGCTTTCGTTGCAGTGGTTCCTAAAAATGCCCGAGCTGGCCAAACCTGCGCTTGATATGGTGATGGACGATACCATTCAATTCCATCCAAAAAAATTCAAGAACACGTATCGCCACTGGATGGAAAATGTACGCGACTGGTGTATTTCACGTCAGTTGTGGTGGGGACAGCGCATCCCTGTTTACTACCTTCCAAATAAGGAGATGGTGGTGGCCAAATCGTTGAAAGAGGCTTATCAGATGGCAAAGGAAAAAAATCCCGAACTTGTTGATCTGAAAATTGAAGATTTGAAACAGGATGAAGATGTATTGGATACATGGTTTTCATCCTGGTTGTGGCCCATCTCGGTTTTCGATGGGATACGTAACCCTGACAACCCCGATATAAATTATTATTACCCGACCAATGACCTGATAACGGCACCCGAAATCCTTTTCTTTTGGGTGGCGCGTATGATAATGGCCGGCAAAGAGTACAGGAACGACATCCCGTTTAAGAATGTTTATCTCACCGGGATTGTCCGCGATAAGCAGGGGAGGAAGATGTCTAAATCACTTGGTAATTCCCCCGACCCAATCAAGTTGATGAAAAAGTTTGGTGCCGATGGGGCAAGGGTCGGGATGTTACTTACATCGCCGGCCGGAAATGACCTGCCCTTTGATGAAGCCCTCTGCGAACAAGGCAGGAATTTTAGCAACAAAATATGGAACGCGCTCAGGCTTGTTACCGGTTGGGAGGTTGACGGGGATATTGAGCAGCCTGAAACCAGTAAGATAGCAGTTGAATGGTTCGGAGCAAAGATGAATGAGGCCTTAAAGGTGATTGATGATCAATATACGAAATACCGCATTTCGGATGCATTGATGGCCACTTATAAATTGATTTGGGATGATTTCTGCTCCTGGTACCTTGAGATGATCAAACCTGCATATCAGCAGCCTATCGACAAAAAAACACTCGAAAATACCATAGGGCTATTCGAAAACCTTATGAAGGTTTTGCACCCGTTTGCACCATTCATCACCGAAGAGGTTTGGCACTTGCTAAGGGACAGGGAAGAAAACGATTGCCTAATGGTTGCCCCATGGCCCGAAAGGAAACGTATCCATCACAAAATCCTTGAACAGTTTGGGTTTGCAAAAGATGTGATCATAGCCATCAGGGGCATCCGTGCCAATAAGAATATCCCGAACAAAGAGGCCCTCGAATTCTTCATCAAGAAAAACCTCGATGAAAAACCTGACACCACTTTTGATGGTATGGTGGCCAAGCTATGTAACCTTTCTTCAATTGAATATGTTGACCAAAAGGTTGATAATGCCATGTCGTTTGTTGTAAAGTCAACTGAGTTTTATATACCGCTGGGTGATTTGGTTGATGTGGAAGCAGAGATAAAAAAACTTGAAGATGAGTTGAAATACACCAACGGGTTCCTTAATTCGGTAAAGAAAAAACTTTCGAACGAGAGATTTGTGAATGGTGCACCGGCTGCTGTCATTGACAAGGAACGCAAAAAACTATCTGATGCCGAAAACAGGATTAAAGTTTTGCAGGGGCAGATAGAGGTTTTTAAAGGATAATGATTTGTTCACCAAAGACAATATCACCGAATATAGATACCTGGCTGTTATGTGGTTAATCGTGGATCAAATGGAAAATGACCATGTTCAAGTACTTTAACGTGTTTATATTTTTTATGGCTGCAATTTAAAATATAGTTTACCGATGTGTGGATGATGCTACTTGGAACTTTTAATGCTATTGTTTCGCCTTTCAATATCCAACGCCCTCCAATTTCTGCTAATATTATTGGAGCGGGATATCGGCCCCAATTTTGAGGAAGGTCAGATGCTTTCAGTTCTGTAATAGAATCATCTGGAATTTCAATTTTCAGGATATCCAGATCAGGAACAATCAATGGTGGGGCATGTACAATATTTTCTAATAAAGCTATTTCTTTTGTTGCACCGGTATATAAAACAGGGATTCCTTTTTTATTCCACCTTCCTGGATATAGTGCCGCACCTGTCCCTTGAATATCCAATGCGCGTTTTCTATTTGCTATCCTATAAACAATCATTGATACTAACTATAAACACCATATTCAATCCTACCTATTAAATCCCTAACTTTGGATGCCCCGCCGGGAATCTCCAACAACTCCTGAGGTTCGTAACCACCTAAAGCGGTATTGGGCAACATTAACCATTTGAAGAAATCCTTGTCATTTTTAAAAACTTCGGAGCCATACAAAAATAGATCTGCTAATTCAAAAAGTTGGACCGAGAAGTTTCTTTTGAGCTTTTTATTCTCCCTTATCCACCTGTAAATTGTTGGGGATGAAACATTAAGCATTTCAGCGGTTAACTCTCTGGGAATATTAAAATACTTTCTGAAATTAGTAATTACGTGGGCACTGACCCCTCTTGAAGCAATACCTATGAAATCATAAGGGCTCTCAATTTTAGCCTTTATATATTTTCTGCCGAGGACATCTAACAAGGTTTTGTAATGTTCGGTCGTTGTCTCTTTAGTTGTTATCATTTGATAATTTATTTTATTATATAGCAAAATTATTATAAAAACATTGTTCCACCAAATTTATTTTCAAATAATTTCCAATTTTGATTTCAATAAAATCTCGTACTTTTACAAAAATCTTACATTCTGACTACCTCAATTTAATATCTAAATATGTTAAACAAAACCAGTAAGACATTAGCTGAGGTTTTTAAAGATGTTGGTTCGCACCAGAAAATCAACGGCATTATTAAAAATCATTTAACAAACCAATCGGACATTAGGGAAATTGCTTTGGGCGGGATTGACTTTTTAAATGCGATAAAAATCCTTGACCTGGGTTGCGGGTTTGGCTTTTTCACACAGGCCCTCAGGGGCAAAACAAACCCACAGGCAAAAATAACCGGCATCGATTGTCATACGCAATACAGGGAATCGTACCTTGATTCATGTAAATATGCTGGAATTGAAGGCCGGTTTATTGGGGAGTGCATTAATTCAATCCGAAGGATAAAATCTAATTCCATCGACTTGATTTTATGTAGTTTTGCCCTGTACTTTTTCCCGGAAATAATATCCCAAATATCAAGGATACTCAAAGATGACGGTGTTTTTGTGACCATTACCCATGGCGGGCCACACATGCACCAGATTGGTTCGCATGTTAAGAAAGCTATTTCGGCAAATGATTTAGATTATTCAGATGACTTGCCTTTTGAAATACTGATGAACATATTTTCGGGTGAAAACGGGGAAGGTTTGCTCGCTCCCTGGTTTGGGAATGTCCGGGCAAAAGATTACAAAAACTCCCTCATTTTTAGGGAAGCTGGTTTCACTGACCTGGAAGCCTATCTGAGATTTAAGCAGTCATTTTTTATTCCTGCCGGACAACCCGAAACAGAGAAACTAATTGCAATGGTACTTGATTTGTTTAAACAGGATATAATAAAAAACGGGATAGTCGAAATTTCTAAAGACGATAAAATATTTACTTGCACCAATCCTTTGATGAAAGGAAATGCACGATGAAAAAAAAACGAAATTACTGTCCCCATTGCAGCGAAACACTTATTAAAAAATCCGAAGGCGATACTATCAGGGATTTTTGTGAGAAGTGCAATTTATATTTTTATGATAATCCATTGCCTGTGGTTTCCACTATCATTGCCAAAGAGAGGTCGATATTGCTGGTTAAACGAAGAAATGAACCTTATGAGGGGGAATGGTGTTTGCCCACAGGATTTGCCGAAACGGGTGAGACCATAAAATCGGCTGCCCTACGCGAGCTTGAAGAGGAAACCGCAATTGAAGGAAAAGTTATCAGATTGGTTGATGTAGATTCCAACAATGATCCCTTTTACGGCGACCTGTTCTTCATCACTTTTGAGGCTGAATGGACCAGTGGGGAACCCTTGGCCGGAGATGATGCCATAGAGGTAAATTTTTTTCCAATCACTGAATTGCCAAAACTTGCGTTCAGGTCGAATACTAAAGCTGTTGAAATCTATATCAGAAGCAAACAGGATTTTTGGGCCATCGCCGATTCATTTTCACTTTCGCTTGAAGGCAAAACTGCCAAAAAAAGAAAAGGGGATTTTCTTTCGGATAAATTGATCAAGCTCATCGAGCAAAATGCCGATGTGATTTCCTTGCGTTGGCTGGAGGCCGTGAGAACAAATAAATCAACACCTACCTATGCCAGGTTTGCCCCGGATTATTCTTGTGAAAGAAACAAGATAGTTATTAAGCAATTTGGGAAATGGTTGGGGGGCTATTATTCAAATAAGGATATCAAAAATTTTTACAGGCAGCTTGGCAAAGACAGGAAAAGCGAAGGTTTTGCCTTGAGCGAGGTCATCAGCGCACTGAGCCTGACAAGGAAGCATGTGTGGGAATTTGCCCTGTCGCAGCAAATGTGGACAAAAACAATTGATATTTATATGACCCTGGAACTTGAGAGAAGGATGATGCTGTTTTTTGACAAGGCCGCCTATCATATTGTTAAAGGTTATGAGGGCGGTTTTGCACGTTGACACGCGTTGTTTGCACGTTGACACGCGTTGTTTGCACGTTATCAGCGTTATCGTGTAAAAACGTATTGAACCAGGTTGGCCCCCATTTTTAATGCTTTTGTACGTGTCTCTTCCGAATCTTTATGCACCTCCCAGTCTTCCCAACCATCCCCCAGGTCACATTCGTAGGTGTAAAAACAAATCAACCGTCCTTCGTAAATAAGCCCAAAACCTTGTGGGGGTTTATCATCGTGCAGATGTATTTTTGGCAAGCCGTTGTTAAATTTAAATTTTTGATGGTAGATGGGATGGTCAAAAGGCAGTTCCACAAAATCCAGTTCAGGGAATACTTTTTTCATTTGTGGCCTGATAAATTTGTCCATGCCATAATTATCGTCGATGTGCAGGAAACCACCGGCCAGAAGATAATTCCGCAAGTTTTTTGCTTCCTGTGCAGAAAATACCACATTCCCATGCCCGGTCATGTGGATAAATGGATAATTAAAAATTTCGGGGCTGCCAACTTCAACTGTTCCGGGAACAGGGTTTATATCAGTCCCTAAATTAGTATTGCAAAAAGATATTAGGTTGGGCAATGAAGTTGGGTTAGCATACCAATCGCCACCGCCATTATATTTCAATAATGCGATTTGCACACTACCACTGGGCGGTACTGCGGAGAGAAGAAGTAGTGAGATGATAGCAAGGTAAATTGTATTTTTGATGTTCATGTTTGTATCTTTGAAACTGTTATTTATTTCTTCTAAGATTAATACCCTGACAAGTAATTAAAATAATTTGAAAATTAAGGCCGCTTCGCGAGAGTCTTCCTCCAGACAAAACAGGCAGTGCCCATCTATAATCAAAGAAAAATGTTATCATCGAATTACGCTAGTTTATCAAATTATTACCTGCCTTTGGCAGGTATAATTCGTGTAATTCGATAAATTCGATGACAAATAAATATCTTTAACATTTTAACATTAGTGACTTTTTTTCAAATGACCACTTAATGACTATATTTCACCACATAGACAAACAACATTGTTCTATTCACTGGTTCATCAGATTTATCGTATGGCAAGCCACAAGTGCTGCTGTTTCTGTCCTTAAACGATTTGCACCCAAACTTATTGGGGTAAACCCTGCTGAAATTGCGGATTGGACTTCCTGCACACTAAAGTCACCTTCAGGGCCAATTAAAACAAAGCAATCATTGCCTTGCTGATACGCCAGTTTTAATGTTGCCTTATTTTCAAAATCAACATATGCGATGAATTTTTGACCGATAAATTTAACTTTCAAAATATCATCAAAAGAGGAGAGGCAATTTAACTTTGGCAACCAAAACTGTTGCGATTGTTTAAGGGCCGAGATAATAATCTTTTCTGACCTGTCAACCTTAAACCTTATCCTTTCTGAGTGGGCACAATTCATTGGGGTAATTTCACCGATCCCGATTTCGGTGGCCTTTTCAATGAACCACTCAAACCTGCTGATATTTTTTGTGGGGGCAACTGCGATATGAATATGCACCGGGTTCGGGTTTGGCATAAATTTACTTTTGGAGATATTGGCCTGGCATTTATTCGGGTTGTCATCTGTAATTGTTCCTTCAAACCGTTCTCCCCTCCCGTTTGTAAGAATTATCCCCTCTCCCTTTTTCATGCGCAATACACGGATTATGTGTTTGCTTTCGACACTGTTAAAACTAAAACCCCCGGGTTTGATTTCAGGGGAATAAAACATATCCATATCAACATTAGTTAAATAAAAAAACCTGCCCCTATGATGGGGCAGGTTTTCAATATCTGAAATTAGATTTTACCTAAGGACAACTTTTTCGATCCTCACTGAATTTTCTGATCTGAACTCAATGAAAAAGATTCCTTTTGGTTGACCTGAAAGGTCGAGCAAAGTATTTTCACCAATCGAACGGGTATAGATGACCTGGCCATGGGCGTTGGTTACAACCATTTCAACAGCATCGCTTATCCCATCAATATTAAAGATACCAGTTGATGGGTTAGGATAAATGCTAAGTGATGATAGTTCAGCCTCACCAATTGCAGTTGGCCCAAGTTTAAATTCAACTATTTGTGACATGCCGTTAATTGCAAACAATCCGTCATAATTTGGCATCTCAGTGCTGTATGTTGGTGTAAGTTGATAAGTTACGCCATTTCTGTTCAGTTTAAATGTCATGTGTTCGCCATCTAACAAACCATCTACTACGGATTCGGTATATCCATCGTCACCATAAGCAGCAAGGAACAAGTTTGAACCGTTGCCTGTACATTCAGCTATACCAACGCATGTCCCTTCAGGGTTAAACACACCTACAAAATCGCCTGTGTTAAAGTTTTTCTGTCCATCAGTTGTAATCGAAATAAAATGGACTATTCCTGTATTAACTACATCATTCCATCCATCGGCCCGCGTTATTTGTGGTTGTGGAGGGTTAACAGGTGCCGGGGCCATGGTTGGCATTGGGAATGTATAGGTTGAAGCATGGTACATACTAATCAGGTATGCATAATCAGGGTATAGCCAATCGAGGTCATTTAACCCGCCACCAGGCCAAATGAGGTGATTTGTATTGATATCAAAAATCATCAGCATTTGATATCAAAAATCATCAGCATATCATCACCTAAAGCAGTAGCAACGTCAGCAGCACTTACAGGGGCTGTTACCCTTATGGGGAAATAGCTCGCCCCTTGCGGAAGATCAACTGTTTTGTTAGCTGTTTCTGTACCAAAGATCATGGTGTTACTCTCTGCATCCATTTTAGATTTGTACCCAAACTCAGTTGTTAAGTTTCCAAGTGTATTAACACTTTGAGATGGCCACCAAATGCCATAAGGGCTTTGTTGGATAGTTATGACCATATCAGGTTCATATACAGCGAAAACATCTTCAATATTTGCACTTCCCTCTGGTTCCATGTAAATTGAAACCCCGCTCCAACCTTGGCGGATATGGTGGAATTGTACTTGCTGGATGAGTATTTCAAGGTTTCCAAACTCTCCATCCTGGCCATATACGGCAGCATAATAGGTGCCACCATCAAAGTAAGGGAATAACAATGCTGATTGTTCTGAACCAGGGGAACAATAATCGTCATCGTCATTGTAGGCAATCGCACCATGTAAGAAAACATTATCCTGGGGCAGTGTGCCGTCGAAATCAGCACAATCTTCATAAATGGCGAGTTGTGTGTTGAAATCAGAGTTACAGACCTCAACAATAATGTCCATAGTATAAGGTACATCAAATTCAAACCAACGGACATCGGTTTCACGCACCAGGGCATTTGTGAGGGCAGGGTCATTTACCTGGCCATAATCTATTGCAGCCTCACAGGTTGATCCCGGGAGTACCAGTGGGGTTGCACACAATATGTTTGATGCAGGGGATTCTTCTCCATTTGCGAGTATTTGCTTAACTAAATAACACCACTCATCGCCCCCCGGATAAATTTCGTCAACATATTCGGTACCGGTAATACCCTGTGCAATCCAAATAAATTCTTTGCTTGATCCTAACTGTCGGTAAATATTAAATGTTGGGACATAAGTGCCACCATTTTGATATGCAGTAACTGTGCCTTCAAAGAAATGTGGGTCTAATCCATAGGCATCACCTTCAACAAGATAATCAAGTAGATAAGGGCCTATAGCCCCACCATCAATGGCAACTTCTATAGTGAAATTAATGTCTTCGGGAACATTTGAGGAGTAAAAATAATTTCCTGGTTCTTCCCAGTAAACTTTTTGGCCGTCAATGGTAGCAGAAATTGGGTTGCCAGGGGATAATCCAGGAAGGTCACCGGCACTTACAGGAACAAATTCCGGAGGTAAGACTATTTCGCAATATTCGCCATATTCAAAATCAGGTGAGAAAATAAATAATGTAAATTCCAGGTCCATTGTTGATCCCGGTGTATATTCATTATTAAGTAAGATTTCGCCCATTAGCATTCTTTCACCTTTAGGGGCAATTGGGGCCCATGTTAAGGCAACCTCTTCAATATCGGCAACGGCCGTTAAAAGTACCGGGGCTTCAAGCGGGTCAATTACAAATTGAACATTGGTCAGGCCTCCGTCGGTAACAACAATATTGTTTTTTGTTTGGCTGGTGTAATCTACATCATAGCCATCTGCTGTAACGCTGTAAGTACCAACCGGTACCTCAATCAGACACAGCCCAAGGGCATTTGTAATGTTAGAATAGTAATCGCCTGCTGTAACTTTTACACCTTCAATACCAACAGCTACATCACTGCCTAAAACTTCAGCACTAATATAGCCGGTTTCAATATCAATGATTTCCAAGGTTGCGAGGTAGTCAAACCCCGGGCATGGAAAACTGAAATAATCATTGGGGGCGACCATAAGGTAATGTGTCCCTGCCGGAAGAAGGATATCTTCAACAAAACCCTCTGTGCAAGCAAACAGGATCTCATAGTTACTTAAAAAAGAGGTAACATTATCGCAGCCGGCAACACCCGCCTCAAGTTGACCAACAAACCCAAATACAACAGGGCCTTCTGTGTTTACACTAAAACGTATGTTTGCCGGATGATCAAGGACTACCTTAAACCAGTCGGTATCCCTGATGCCGCCTTCGGCCCATAAGTTTCCACATACTACATCCCCATCTGTCATATTTGTAAATGCCGGGGTTTCCATATTGCAGCCACCGTTAATATCATCGCCGCAAGGCTCATTTTCTGGAATACCACCCGGGGGGCAGGGAATATCACATACGGCATCTTCATAAATCGTAAGGTAACCATCACCACTCTCACCAAACCATCCACCAATCTCGATTTTGTAAACATTGCCCTGGACTACAGCCGCTGTTATTTCTGATTGTACCCCGCACCAGTCGTCATTGCAGTCAATATTTGTAGCAGGCGGACATACACTGCCATCCCAAACACCAAGTTGGGTATCATATTCGCTTCCACATAAACTGATAACGGCATTACCGGTAAAAGTTGGTGTATAATCATACCAAATGTTTGCACCATCGGTGCATTGAAATGGCAGGCCATCATCGGTAGCCAGGAGGGTTGAAAATGGCATGTCGGTAACTTCTCCAATGGCAATGGCATCGGCACAGTTGTCATTTGCTACTGTGGTTACTTCGGTTATGTTAAGGTCAAAATCCGGGATGGAAGTTGGGCTTGGCCATGTGTCAACAATAATATAATAAGTCCCGGGATCAAGCTCAACTGTAAAGCCAATAGGGCTTGCGCCACCACCATAAAGATCGTAAGCAAGGCCAAGGCAAACACCCGTGAAACCACAATCATCGGAAAGGGCCATACCTGTGTGTTTAAACAAGTTTGATCGTAAGTATTTCCTCTTCCTGTTGTTGTTTGGCTTAAATCGCTGTAAGGAAAGGATGGGATTACGATTGGATCGGAGCAATCATCACCAGTTGCACGTGAAGTGCCTTCAAGTTGGTGAGGGACTTGCACGGTTGGACCATGCAATTGTTGGATCATTTCCAATTTGTCAATTTTGGTCGAACCGGTTTGGTTAACCATGTTTTGCTGTGCAATCAGCGATGATGATATTACCACCATGGCTGCAAAGAAAAGTACTTTTGTAAAAGTTTTCATATGATCTCAGATTTAATTAATGATTTAAATTTCAGTATTTTAATGTAAAAACGAACCGGAAATATAGCCAAATAAACAAAGGTACAGACTACGCACCCCTAAAAACATTTGCAATTATAGTTAATAATTTCATTTTCTCAAAGGTATTTCTCAGATTTTATCAAGATTTTGAGAGAAAAAAATGATAAGTCCGATTTAAAAAGCCACGAATGCACGAATAATGAAATGCAATACCCTGATATTCAGTAGTAGAAATTTCGCAAATAAGGAACTTCGCACATTTTTATACTTGACTCATTAATTGGGTTGCAAATGTATGTATAAAATGTGTTGTTTTGGAATGGTGGAAAAATGGAGTGTGGAGTGGTGCAGTTTCCATCCATCCATATAGATCCCCGCTTCGTACGGGCAAGCTTTGCTTCGCTTCGTACGGGTAAACTTACTTCGTTTCGCTTGCTTCGCTTCGCAAGGAATCCCTGCTGGCAGTTGGAATAAGATAGGCTTTAAAAAATTATTTGAATTAGTTAAATGAAATAAAGGGAAAATAAAAACTATTCTTCCCCAGGCAGGAATTCAGATTGACCTACAAATAATTTTTCAAATAATTTTGACTTGAAGCCATCAAATTCCGCACCCGGATTAATGGATGATGTAACAACATATCCGGTTAATGTATCTGATGGATATGCCATTAGCTCAATTGGCGAAAAATTATTGCCTTCAATTCTCAAGCTGTATGTTGCATCACTTGTTTTTATGGTCGAGGGATCAACAAAGTTTGAACTTGTGAGCCTGTAAATTTTATTCAGGTAACCAACCGTGTTTGCCGAGTCGGCCATTTGCCCTTCAATCAACCATTGATCATTGTTTTTTGTAAGGCTAAATTTTTCACTGTCCGGATAACTGAACATCAATCTGGAGATATCATCTTTATTTACATTTACAAGGCTTTTATTTCTGTAAGAATTTACATCATTTTGATAGGACATTTTCAGGAAACCATCAACAGCATAAACCTCCTTTTCATCAACATCCCTCACAAAAGAGGTCATTTTGCCCCGCTGCTGCTGTTGATATTGATTTTGCTGGCTCCCCTGTGGTGGCTGGGCATAGGAGAACTTTCCAATGTAGAGGCCGGCAACTTCTTTTTTGCCATCCATTAAAATTACCCTCGTCCCTGTTGAATCGGAAACTTCATATTGATCCCATTTATCCTTACTGGTTGCTGCTACCCTTTCGGCCTTTAAATCATTAAGCTGGGACAAAATATTCCTTACGACATTAATATCTGCAGGGTACTTGCTGCCTTCCGAAAGCACTGACCAATCGCCACTTCCGCTGGTCCTCGAAAGGATTATTTCTACATTCCCCGGGGGGATGGTAATGTTCACCGCAGTTATATTTGCCGTGTCAACTTCAATAATTTCGCTTCTGAACGATCGCTCTTTATCGCCCATCATATCAATAATGAGGATAACGGCAGCAAGCACTACCAGGATAATTACCAGTGTTTTTATATTCAATTTACGAAACATAGCCTACCTCCATTCTTTTAATTCGTTTGTTTCTTCTCATTTGCATCCTAACGATACCGTAAATGAGGACAAGGACAATTGGCAACAAGAAATTCACCCATTTCCTAAGCGTCCTTTCCCCTTCTTCCAATTCTGACAATGGTCGCGAAGTAACTTCTTTTGTGCGCAGGTCTATCAACCCGGTGTCATCAGATAACCAATCTATCGAATTTACCATTAGGCTCACGTTATCAGGCCTTTGTTGTTGTGC
>NIVA01000089.1 GCA_002254335.1 Bacteroidetes bacterium 4572_114
GCGCTTTGTGTGCTATGGGGAAATATGTTTGCGCAAATCCCAAACGGATATTACAATACTGCCACCGGGCTTAATGGTGCCGCACTGAAGGGCGCTTTACACGATATTATCGACAATCACCAGGAAATAAATTATGATGCGGTAAAAGAAGCTGTGCAAATCCTGGATGAGGACCCCGGTAATCCGGAATACATCCAATTAATTTACAAAGGGGTTTCTATTCCAAAGTCTGATTTTAACGCTGGTGTTGACGGATGGAACCGCGAACATATCTGGCCACAATCACATGGCGATTTTGGGACAAACAACGGCCCGGGCACAGACCTTCACGCCATCAGGCCTGCCGACGTTACTGTAAACACCAGCAGGAGCGATAAGGATTTCGACAACGGTGGCGAACCACATTATGAAGCCACGGGCTGTTACTCCGATGATGATTCGTGGGAGCCACGGGATGCCGTTAAAGGTGATGTGGCACGTGCGGTTTTTTATATGTGTGTGAGGTACGAGGGCGATATTACCGGCGAACCCGATCTGGAAATCCTGGATGACATAACTTCATCATCATCCGGCAACGGATACCTGGGATTGATTGGCGCCATGTTGCAATGGCATGCCCAGGACCCTGTGGATCAAAGCGAAACCGACCGTAACAACCTGGTTTATTTCAATGAAGCATTTCCCAACCTCGACCAGGGAAACCGTAACCCTTTTATAGACCACCCCGAATATGCCGGCATGATATGGGGCGAACAATTAGTACAGGAACCAACCGGACACGCTACCGGTTTTTCTACCCAAACCATTACACTTACATGGACAGATGCCACAGGTACGTTTAACCCTGACGGTTACCTTATCAGGATGAGCGATACCGGTTTCGACAATATCCCGGTTCCGCAAGATGGGGTTGCGGTTGATGATGATTTCAATAACAAGAATGTGCCTTTCGGTACGGGCCGATGTGTTTTTGGTGGCCTCACCCCCAACACAATGTACTATTTCAAGATTTTTGGCCATTCAGGTACAGGAACTTCTATCGACTACAAAACCGGTGATGGCGTGCAGCAGGTGGGGATTTTGGCTATGTAAAATTCAAAATTCACCGGGTGTCTCCAAGGCATCCGGTGAATCATACAGCAGTAGAAAATACCCTGAAGGTTTTGAACGAAGGCTCAAATAATTCTAACAACGTTTTGCCGTTATAACCATCTAACTTCTTTAAATAAACTGAAATCATGAAAGCAGTAATACAAAGGGTTACACAAGCATCAGTGGAAATAGAAAATACAATTAAAGGAAAAATCGGGGTTGGCCTTTTGGTTTTATTGGGAATTGAAGATGCCGACTCTAACGAGGATATTGAATGGCTCAGCGGAAAAATTTCCAGGTTAAGGATTTTCGCAGATGAAAAGGGCGTTATGAATTTACCAATTACCGATGTTGATGGGGGCATCCTTTTAATCAGCCAGTTTACGCTCCATGCCAGCACAAAAAAAGGAAACCGCCCCTCCTACATAAAAGCTGCCAGGCCAGAGGTTGCTATCCCATTATATGAGAAATTCAAAACCCGTCTTGAAAAAGAGATCAACAAAAAAGTGGAAACCGGTGAGTTTGGTGCATACATGAAAATTTCGCTGGTGAATGATGGGCCGGTTACAATTATTGTTGATACTAAAAACAGGGTGTGATCCCTAATACCGCTCCACCCGCAAACTGGTTACTGCGGCATCGATGCCGATGAAGATTTGTTTGTCGTTGCTGTTAAACCCCGGGGTTTGGTACAGGCCGGATTCAATTTTATCGAAACCATCGAACGATTTGCTCGATAGCACTGTATTGGTTTTTAATTCGCAGCCAACCCCCTCTGGTACTTCAATGGTTATTGCTGATGCCCCGGTATCAATTTGAAGGTCGGTTTTATCAATCTTGTCACCAAACTTCAGCCATATCGAGGAGGCGCCCCCATCAATATCCACCCTGTCAATTTTGAACGGGCTTAGGTCAAACTCTATCTTAGCGGCCCCGGCATCCATGTTAATATCCCAAACCGGCACGGGGTTGAGGCTGATCTCTGCTTCATTATTAAATCCGGATGACCTGATCTTGCCCTCTTCCATCGACAGCTTTAAAACTACTGCACTGCCAACATTGTCGGCCTCCAGGTAATATTTCCCCAGGTTCCCCTGCCGTTCAAACTTTAGCAGGTAATCATCGGTTTCGCTAATGCTAAATTCCCCGGCAACAGCGTCCAATTCCAGCACGGCATTTTCAACACCATCATTATAATTCTCATATAAAAACTGGTCTGTCCAACGTTCATCGTCCCAATCAGAATGTTTTTCTCCGTCCCAATGCCAGCCCCATCCTGAACCCAGATTGTCATGATCGTGATACATCGGTTTGGTGGTAATATACACCATGGCGATTATTACAATTATGAAGGATAAAATAATACGGACTGCCCCTTTAATTGGCAGGAGGGAAATGCCAAGGATAACAAGGATAACCGGCCACAAGTGCCTGAGATCGTACCATCTGAAATAAAACAGGCCAAAATTCCGTAATACGAAAAGTGTGCCTATGGCAACGAGAAGGACCCCCCAAAATACTCCTTTTGTTTTCATTAGAAATTGTTTTTAGGTTTGGACCAGGTGTTTTTCATTATCAGTATGCCGGCAACAATCAGGAGCACTGGCCATAAGTCGCCAAAATCAATGCGGGGGATAAACCTGGCGATGAGGAACAGGGCACCAACTGTGATTAATATGATCCCTGCAATGAGGTTTCCGTCATGCTTTCTTTTTTCATAATTGGGAATAGGCTTTTGAAAGTCTTTTTCTTGTTCAGGGCTTGGGTTTTCGTTTTCCATTTTGTGTGATGTTTTTGAGTTTTCGAATTGATGAAATGAATAATCAGGATCGATAGGGATCGCAATCCATAGGATGATGTATAGAAGTACGCCCCCGGCGGCAAACAGGGCCAGGATGACAAAAACTATACGGATGATGAGCACGTCGATGTTAAAATATTGGGCAAGCCCACCCGACACACCGCCGATTACAGTGTCGTACCGGCTGCGATAAAGTCTTTCTGGTTGGTTCATAAGCTAAGGTTTTGTGTTTCAAAATTAGGCAAATTTACTAAAGGTCAATCTACTTAGACGAAAAACATGATGTTCCGTTACAATAATTATTCATGTTTAACCTTATTTACATTTACAAACGCGATTTATAGTACTTTTGCTATGTGAGGAAAGATAATGATGCAATGGTTTAATGATAAAATAGTTCATTGCTTAAATGAGTCCTGTCTAAAAACGAAGTTTTTGAAAATTCGCGAAATTTTGTTGTTTTCAACCAAAAGATTATAAAGCAATTAAAAAAAATATTAGCGCATTCGCGGCAAAATTCAACTTGTTGGAGTGGATTCATGCTTCAATGCTTCAATGTTTTAATATGATAGTTAAAAAAATAACTTACCGAAAAACCCTGACGATACATGTTGATAAAGCTGATTAAATTTCTATTAAAACTTTTTTATTGGGCACTGATTTTACTTATTGTGATTTTCTTCATTATTTATGCCCTGGCACCAATTTACACATTTCCCGAATACGGGCCTTTTACAGGGGATAAATTCCTAAATCCGTACAAACAAGCCGACTCGTCCGAATGGAAAAAGGGAAACTTCCAGGTCCAATCGAGGGCATGGATGGGCATTACAAATGGAAGGCTTAACACCAATGAGGCCATCGAAACCATTTACAAGCAGTTAGGTTACGACATTATCGTTACATCTGACTACATGCGAATCAATAAATTTGGTGAAGGGCAGCCCAACTATATACCCACCTATGAGCACGGTTACGGCTGGCGGAAAAACCACCAGGTTTGTCTTGGCGCCGAAAAGGTTTGTTGGCTCGATTATCCATTTTATCAAAACCTCAGCCACAAGCAACATGTGTTAAATAGTTTAAGGGACGAGAACCAAATTGTTGCAATTGCCCATCCTGATCTTCGCGGGGGCTATACACTTGAAGATATGAAATACCTCACCAACTACGACCTGGTAGAGGCTTTTAACAAAGTACGTTTCAGTGTACGGCACTGGGATGTGGCTTTGTCGAGCGGCCACCTTGTTTATTTGTTGGCCAATGATGATGCCCACAATGTTTTCAACCCCAAAGAGGTTGGCCGGGTGTTTACAATGATCAATACCCAAAGCCTTGACAAAGATGAAGTGTTGGGTGCATTAAAAAAAGGGAAGTCGTATGCAGTTAAGATTGGGATGCGCGATGGTGCCGACTTTGTGGAGAAAGCCGATGACCATGAAAAGGCCCCGGCCCTAAAATCTGTGGAGGTAATTAACGACACCCTGTATGTTGAGGTAAGTGAAAAAGCCAGTGAGATTAAGTTTATTGGCCAAAACGGTGTGCTCAGGAAAATGGTTTCCGATACCAACCGTGCGGAATTTTGGATCATGCCCATCGAAACCTATATCCGGGTTGAAATTGTGTTTCCCAATTCCACAGTGTTTTATCTTAACCCGGTTGTTAGGTACGATGGCACACAGGTAGCCCGGCAACCATCACCACAACTCAACAAGGCCAAAACCTGGATACAAAGAGGGATTATCTTTGTTATTGCATTAATTGTAATAATGATCGTTTTCAAGGCAAAGGGCAGGCGAAAAAAACGTAAACCCCAAAGATATTATTTCAACAACAGATAAAGCATGGGGGCCAGGGCATCTGGATAGCCGTCAGACAGTTTAGGTTAAAAGTCAGACATAGAATACTTTAACTTCAATGTGTGAGTCCGGTCTAAAAACGAAGTTTTTGAAAATTAGCGAAATTTGAGTTTTATAGATGCGTTTGTAATATTCCAACAAGTGTTCAATTGCCAAAATTGTTGACAAAGCTATGGGACAGGGTACTATCAAGGAGGAAAGACATCAAAAAAACATCAATCGGTTTTTGGTGCTGATAGTTGTAATTTCGGTGGCGATAAGGGGCTTTTTGGCTTGGGCACTCGAACTTGGCAATGACGAAGTTTATTATTGGACCTACGCTTTATATCCAGGCTTAAGCCATTTCGACCATCCCCCAATGGTTGGGTTTATGATACAGTTATTTAGCCTGGACCTCTATTTCGATAGCGAACTCTTTATCAGGATGAGCTCTGTTTTGTTAGGGGGCGCAAATACTTATCTCATATTTCTGATAGGAAAAAGTGTGAAGGGACGGCTCACCGGATTATTTGCGGCCATGCTTTACAACACTTCGGTTTATTGTTTTGTAATTGCCGGTATTTTTATTTTGCCCGACACCCCCCAACTCTTCTTCTGGCTGGCCGGCCTTTACTTTTTAATTATTTCCCTTCCGGCAGAAGAGATAACCAAACAGGCAAAAAACCGGATTTTAATTGCCGGGCTGCTAATTGGCCTGGCCATGCTTTCTAAATACACATCAGTTTTTCTTTGGGCCGGGGCCGGGTTATATATTTTGATATACAACCGGAAATGGCTAAAAACAAGCCAACTGTACTTGTCGGCAATTTTGAGCTTAATCATTTTCACACCTGTGTTATTTTGGAACCTGGAAAACAATTTCATCAGTTTTACCTTCCAAAGCGAAAGGGTTGGTTTTTTCGGCCAGGGCCTTCGTCCCGATTATTTTTTCACCGAATTGTTGGGGCAAATCCTTTATAACAACCCTGTCAACTTTCTGATTATCATTTTTGCGTTGTTGGCTTTACTGAAGCGAAAGTTTAAAATTGAACCGGGCAAACTCCGTTTACTTATGCTTACCAGTCTGCCATTGATATTTCTGTTCCTGTTTTTTGCCTTGTTCAGGCGCACCCTCCCACACTGGACCGGGCCGGCCTACCTCGGGCTTATTGTGGTTGCAGCGGCATGGTTGGCCGAAAAGGCCAAATCAGGAACAAAGAAAAATTATTTCCCCCGTGCGGTTCAATTTGCCACAGGTACATTGCTTTTGGCACTGACCCTTGGCTTTGTTCATATCAACACGGGTGTGTTTAGTTTTCCTGATAATCCTGATCCCAAAAAATTGGGTGAAAACGATATAACCCTCGATATGTATGGATGGCAACAATTTGCGGATAAATTTGCCCAACAAATTGATGATGATGTTAAATCGGGCAACATGCCTGCCGGTGCGCCAATAATTTCGCATCGCTGGTTCCCGGCGGCCCATCTCGACTATTATGTTGCCCACCCTAATGGAATAGGCCTTTTAGCAATAGGTGATTTGGAAAGGGTACACAAATACGCCTGGATTAACCGTGAACGTGGGCAAATCCGTTTAGGTTCAGATGCCTGGTTCATTACATCAAGCAGGGATTATCAGGCTCCAACCCCCCTTTACGGCAAATACTATTCAACGATTGAAAAACCACAGATCATTAAAATATACAAGGGCAGTAAGCATGTTGAGAATTTTTTTGTTTACCGGATGCGGGATTGCTATCTGGTTCCGGTGGATGTTTTGATGGAATATGGGATTGACGGATATAACCATTAGTTTTTGTTAAGTCAGGGTTTAAAGTCAGGGCTTGACTTTAAGTCAAACCCTTACTGCCGATACACCCATCAGAAGAATGACGGCGATTAAAAAGAGTTTGTAATTTTTCATTAGTTAGATTTTTTATATTTGAAGGCAAATCTACCATTTAATTTTTTGAGGGTGAATATTGGTGTTCTCAAATTAAATTCAGGATTTTTTATTAACTTGGTCGCGATGTTTTTTTTACCTTACAAGGAATTTAATGGAAGATAGAAGGCATAGATATTAGGCAGAAGATTGTTCCAATATTTCTAATCTCTAACTTCTCCCATCTAACTTCTAACTTCTTTTTCAATAATCAAATAACAAACGCACTATGAAAACACTTGTGGCCTGCGATATGGGCGAATTGTTTCACACCACCGATTTTGGCCTCTCGTACAGCAATGTCGATTTTACCGAATTCCTTGCGTTCAACAACTCCAAAGTTTTGTTTACCTCAACGCCCGGCTTGCTTTACGCTATTAATTACCGGACCGATATCCCACAGGTTGCCAAAAGTATTGATAACGGGCAAAGCTGGGACAATGTACCCGGCAACCTGGAATGGGAAGAGGTGTATGCCCTTTTTGTTGATTACCATCACCCTGAAATATTGGTTACCAACTTTTGGAGTTCCATTCTTGTGTCGGATGACAGCGGCAATACATTCACCACAGTTTACGAAACCGAAATAGGTGCCGGTGCCCACCTGGCCGGCGTATTTTTCGATTACCCCAATATTTTCATCGGGTTAAACGAAGGCCTGCTGGTTTCGCACGATGGGGGCGGTTCGTTTGCTTTTGAAGATTTTCCGGGGATAGCCGACGGGCAGGGCTTTTATTCGTTTGCCGGGGCTAAACAAAACGATACCGTACGTTTGATGGGGGCAACAGCACCGGTTGATGATTTTTGGAATGGTATGCCCTCAACAGATTATTGGGAAATGATTGATGCGGTTTACCGGCTGGATTATGGTTCGGACAATTGGGGGTTGGCGGTTTCGGGCATCAACTTCGGCTTTGACTATCCCATGCTTTTAGCAATGGCCGATAATGATATCAGCACAGCTTACCTTGCCGGTAGCGATGCCGAAGGGTTTCCATCTGTTTTGAAAACAACCAATGGCGGCAATTCGTGGCAACATGTTTTTCTAACTGGCAACAACCAGAACATAATTACCGGATGGAGTGGAGATGGTGGAGATCACCATTGGTGGTACCCCGAAATAATCCTCGGCATCGACGTGGCACGTTTTAACCCCGATGTTGTGGTAGTGACCGATTTGGGGACTGTCCACAAAACCGGCGACGGTGGTAACCTTTGGCAACAAGCCTACGTGTCTGTTGCCGATCAGCACCCTGCCGGAGGCCCAACCCCCAAAAACCAGGATTACCACAGCATTGGAATCGAAAACACAAGTGCATGGTGCATGGTGTGGAGTGACGAAGACAATATCTTTACAGGATTTTCGGACATTAGCGGGCTAAGGAGCAAAGATGGTGGTACGGGCTGGTCGTTCGATTATTCCGGCCACGATCAAAACACTATGTATTGGGCAGTGAAACATCCTGTTTCGGGGATTATCTATGCAGCCACTTCTACTGTTCACGATATTTACCAAAGCTATAGGTTGCGCGACTCCGAAATTGAATACGGCGGATCGGGCGGGACAGTCATTTTTTCGGAAGATGGGGGAGCCAACTGGGAGGTCATGCACGATTTTGAGATGCCGGTTTATTGGGTGGCCCTCGACCCCAATGATCCCGAAAAACTTTACGCCAGTGTCATCAACCATTCGGCAGGTTTTGGTGGGATTTGGGCAACCGAAGATATTTCTGCCGGGGCATCCTCTACATGGGATAAAATTGCAAACCCCGCCCGCACACAAGGCCATCCCGCTTCGATAATCGTTTTGGACGATGGAAAAGTGCTCACCTCATGGTCGGCGCGGCGCAACACTGCCGGTCAGTTTACCAACAGTTCTGGTGTTTTTTTATACGATCCGGTGAACGGCAACTGGGAAGACCTCACACACCCAAACATGGTTTATTGGACAAAAGATATTGTTGTTGATCCTGCCGACCCATTGCAGGATACATGGTATGCCGGCGTGTTTAGCGGCTGGGGCGGCCCTGCCAACGATAAGGGGGGATTGTACAGGACTTTCGACCGGGGACAAAACTGGGAGAGGATATGGGAAACACACCGCGTGGAATCATGCTCGTTCAACCCTCTGAACAACGACGAAATTTATGTGACCACCGAAACAGAAGGGCTGTGGCACTCAATAAATATTAATGATGCATCACCTGATTTTAACAGGGTGGACAATTACAATTTCATGCACCCATTAAGGGTAATATTCAATCCTTATGAGAATTCCGAAACATGGATCGTGAGTTGCATGAAAGTAGGTTCTGCCGGTAACCCGCCTGCCCAACAAATCATAGAACTTGCAGAGGGCTGGAGCGGGATTTCATCATATCTCATCCCTTCAAATCAATCACTGGAAAGCATTTTTGATGATATTGAAAACGACCTTGTGTTCCTGTATAATTTCGATGGCTTTTATTGGCCGGGCGAAAATGTAAATACTTTGGGTGGTTGGAACCCCAATTCAGGCTATGCCATAAAAATGGCTTCCGGGGCGGCCCTTACGATCTTTGGTGATACAAATCCGGATACTGATGTGGAATTGAATGCAACTGTTAGCTTTTTGCATATACCAACCGAATGTGGGATTTCCACAGATGAATTATTGCAGCAACTTGGCGAAAACCTTATTATGGTGCAGGAAGTAGCCACGGCCAAAGTTTACCTGCCTTCCTACTCCATCAATCAGATTGGCCAATTAATAGCCGGCAAA
>NIVA01000090.1 GCA_002254335.1 Bacteroidetes bacterium 4572_114
TGAACCTTTTTGTCTTTAAAAGCCTTAAGATCATGGGGGCTAAATTTTTGGTCAGGGGATGTTACGATTTACCTACCGACCGCCCCCTGATTATTGTTTCTAACCATCAAAGCTTCAATGACATTTCGCCGATATACTGGCTTTTTAGAAAAAACCACCCTAAATTTATTTCCAAATTGGAATTGGCAAAATACATTCCCAGTATCTCCTACAACCTGCGCCATAGCGGGGCGGCATTAATCGACCGTAAAAAGGGTGGGCAGTCGATAAAAGAGATTATTAAACTGGGGCGGTTGATAGAAAAGAACAATTATTCTGCATGTATCTTCCCGGAAGGGACCCGCACAAAAACCGGAAAACTAAAAAGCTTTCATGCCGGAGGTATCAAAACACTTTTAAAAGCGGCCCCTTCAGCATTGATTGTCCCATTTGTAATTGACGGGAATTTTAATTTGTACAAATATGGCAATTTCCCAATGTCGTTTGGGGAGACATTGAAATATACCGTGTTAGAACCAATAGAACCTAAAAACCAATCGGCAGAAGATATTATTGTTAGGGTCGAGGAGGTTATTAGGGGAGAGCTTGAAGCTGGTTAGGGTGTTGGGTGACGGGTGTTGTGTTTTCCTCCTTTGCTAACGTCCTTCGTCAAGGCTATTAGATAAAATGTTAGGTGGACATATTCTTATTGCCTTTTGATAAGATGCCGGATTTGATTTAATAACTCTTTGACTTCCTGGTCACTTATATTTGGTTTTTCGGATTTATCATAAACTGACATCAGAAATATTTTCTTATCCAAAACCTAAACAAATGAAGTTACCCTTGCGCCACCACTTTTGCCTCTTCCTTTACTGGCAATATAAATTCATAGTAATTCGATTTTTTTGTCCGCAATAAATATGATCAAGTTGAATTATTATCCACAAAATTAATCAAAAATTGAATCATCCCTATATATTTTCCAGATAATGATGAATCCGATAAAGAAAAGTTAAATTTCACCAATAAGACTGTTTAAGTCAGTGCTTGAATTTTTAACAGGTTAATTATCTGATTTAATCATTGTAGGCATTTGAAAATGAACTGACACTGGCGGGCCTAAAAAAGGATAAGGACAGTGCCAACGAAAAACCAACACTGTGATGTTTTAACCTGTTGCAAAGTTTATGCGTCTTCGTAGATATTCAAACCCTGACTTTTTGGCCTGGGCTTAACGATGCTTCGTTTACCTCCTACCCTCTAATTTCTATCCTACAATCTCTCCCCTCTCCCTAATCCAACTTCAACACTGCCAAAAACGCTTTCTGTGGCACTTCCACATTTCCAACCTGGCGCATACGTTTCTTGCCTTTCTTTTGCTTTTCTAAGAGTTTGCGCTTACGGGTGATGTCGCCGCCATAACACTTTGCCGTAACGTCTTTTCTTAGGGCTTTCACGGTTTCGCGGGCAATGATCTTTACCCCAATGGCTGCCTGTATTGCCACATCAAACTGCTGGCGCGGGATAAGTTCTTTCAACTTTTCGCACATGCGGCGGCCAAAACTGTAGGCATTGTCCGAATGTATAAGTGTTGACAGGGCATCCACCTTCTCGCTGTTAAGCAGGATGTCGAGGCGTACCAATTTGGCCTGTTTGTAGCCCACTATATGGTAATCGAATGAGGCATAACCTTTTGAGATACTTTTTAGTTTATCGTAAAAGTCGAAAACAATTTCGGCCAACGGCATCTCAAAAGTAATCTCCACCCGGTCGCTGGTGAGGTAAACCTGGTTTTTTAGCTCGCCACGCCTGTTGATGCACAGGTTCATTATTTGTCCGGTAAAGTCTGCTTTTGAGATGATTTGTGCACGTATATACGGCTCTTCGATATAGTCGAGGACATTGTGCCCAGGCAGGCCCGATGGGTTATGTACTTCTATCATTTCGCCCTTGGTGGTATAAGCTTTATACGAAACGTTTGGTACGGTGGTGATTACATCCATATCAAATTCGCGGTCTAAGCGTTCCTGGATTATCTCCATGTGCAACAGCCCCAAAAATCCGCAGCGAAAGCCAAATCCCAACGCAACCGATGATTCCGGTTCATAAGTGAGCGAGGCATCGTTGAGCTGGAGCTTTTCCATGGAGGCGCGCAGCTCTTCATATTCATCGGCATCAACCGGGTAAATGCCGGCAAAAACCATGGGCTTAACATTCTCGAACCCAGAAATAGCTTTTTCACAGGGATTATCGACATGTGTTACCGTATCACCAACTTTCACCTCTTTAGATGTTTTTATCCCCGAAATAATATAACCCACGTCTCCTGCCTGTAGAGTAGGTTTGCTTAGTAGCCCAAGTTTTAAAACACCAATCTCATCAGCGTTGTATTCCTTGTCGGTGGCCACAAACTTCACCAGGTCGCCCTTTGCTATTTTACCATTATAAATCCTGAAATAGGCTATTATGCCACGGTAGGAATTAAACACCGAATCGAATATCAATGCCTGTAACGGGGCGTTGGGATCACCTTTTGGGGCGGGGATACGTTCAACAATGGCTTCAAGGATTTTATCGACACCATATCCCGTCTTGCCGCTGGCTTCAATAATGTCGTCCCTGTCGCAGCCAATCATGTCAACTATCTGGTCCTTTACATCTTCGGGCATGGCATTGTCGAGGTCCATTTTGTTGAGCACCGGGATAATTTCAAGGTCATTATCTATGGCGAGATAAAGGTTTGAGATGGTTTGGGCCTGGATCCCCTGGGTTGCGTCAACGATAAGCAGTGCGCCTTCGCAGGCCGCAATGGAGCGCGAAACTTCGTAGGAAAAATCCACATGCCCGGGGGTATCGATCAGGTTAAGGACAAACTCCCCGCCCCCCTGTTTGTAGTTCATTTGGATGGCGTGGCTTTTAATTGTGATGCCACGCTCGCGTTCAAGTTCCATACTGTCGAGCACCTGCTCCATTTTATCACGTTCCGAAATAGTATCGGTAAAATCGAGCAATCGGTCGGCCAGGGTACTTTTACCGTGGTCGATATGGGCAATAATAGAGAAATTTCGTAGGTTTTTCATCGGGCGCAAAAGTAGTATTTTTTGTGTTATGGGGAGTCAGTTTCAAGTTTGTTTTAAAATATAATCCAGGGCTTTACTTTAAGTCAAGCCCTGAAAATCATTCCGTTAATATTTCCGCTCTCCACCCTCCGGCCTCAGTTCTCTCCCTTCTGTCCTCTAAATTCCCCCTACCTGCCCCCCATTTGTCCCCCACCAAAATTTGGAAAACCCTTTTTGCCCGATTTATATTTGCAGTTGATAATTTTAACATTGATGGATATGAAAAAACACCTCGACATTCTTATACACGAAGATTTAAGGAATACGGGTTTTGTGTTTCTTCTCCTCAAAAAAGCTAGGCATTTGGACCTTGCCGGCAGGGTGGGTTACAATAGCAATGGTGAAGTGTTCATCGAAGTGGAAGGGTTTTCTGATCAATTTGAATTACTGGTTGATTATTGTAAAAAAAATCCGAATAGCGGTGAAAACACTCGAATTGAAATCTTACCGGGTGAAGTCAAAAACTATTACAATTTTGAAATGAGTGTATTTTAATTATTAATAAATTTTAAATAAATCAAATAATGAAAAGACTACTTTACTTATCAATTATTTTCTCAATAATTTTTACATTGAGCGGCTACGCACAGCAACAGAAAGAAGAACGGAAACAGGGAACCTTGGGTTATTGGAGGGAGAAAATTAACGACTCTGATGCAAATTTCTATCAGATTGTTGAGGAGTTCGATAATTTCTGGAGAGGAAAAGAGATACCAAGGCATAGTGGGTATAAGCAGTTTAAAAGATGGCAGAACCAGATGAGGGGCAGGGTTTCACCCGATGGAAAATTACCTCCGTCAGATGAGATCATGAACGAATACAACAAATTTGTAATGATGAATCCTTCGGATGAAATTCCTGGATCGTGGACTTCACTGGGGCCACACAACTATCCAACCCCACTTTATCAAGGTCAGATAAGTGGGATTGGTCGTATCAATTGCGTTGCATTTCACCCAACCAACCCTGATATTATATTTGCAGGTGCACCGGCAGGTGGATTATGGAAAACAATCGATGGCGGGATATCATGGGAAAACCTAAACACAGACAACTTACCAACTTTAGGTGTGTCATCAATTGTAATTCATCCCACCAATCCGGATATTATCTATATCGGTACAGGCGACCGTGATTCGTTTCACTCGTCCGGACTTGGTATTTACAAGTCAGTTAATGGAGGGAATATCTGGGTGGAGAAAAATGATGGTTTAGAAAATGGGATGGTTAACAAAATTTTAATGGAACCCAATTCCCCTCATATTCTGTTGGCCGCAACAAATAATGGAATATATAAGTCGCCTGATGGCGGTGATTCATGGGCCAAGACGGATAACATTTACGGAAGAGTTAGGGATATGGTATATAAGCCGGGATCTACTGAAATACTGTACGCCGAGGCTCGAGGCGGAATTTACAAGTCTGTTGATTCTGGCAATGAGTGGGAAAGGCTCTCCGAAGGAATTGAATACGGACACAGTGGAGCCATTGGTGTTAGTCCGGATGATCCTGAACGAGTTTATTTTTTTCAGACAAAAGATGAAAAATTTACGGCAATGTATGTGTCATATAATCAGGGGGAACTATTCGAAAAAAAAACAGCCGATACACTGAAGCATGAAGGCCAGGGGGATTATAATCTGGATATTGCGGTTGACCCATTAAATGCTGATATTGTTTATGCCGGAATGGTAACGGTATATAAAACCACAAATGCCGGCGACACCTGGGGTCAGCTTGCACATGCCGGGATTATACATGCCGACCAACATGCATTTGAATTTTCGCCTCTTAATGGATGTCTATATATTGGAAATGATGGTGGTGTTTATTCAACCTGTAACGGTGGAGACAGTTGGAACATAATAAGTGATGGCCTCGTTATTTCACAGATATACAGTATGGATGTGGGATCAAATAATCCAGACCAATTGATTAGTGGTCATCAGGATGGGGGCACTTATGTAACTTACGGCAATGGTTTTTTTCATCAGAATTACGGAGATGGGATGAATTGCCTGATCGATAAGAACAATAATAATATCATGTATGCCAGTGTACAGCATGGCGATATTTATAGATCGCTGACTGGTGCCATACCCGGTGAAAAAAAATTTAGACTTATAACCCACGATTCCATAAATAATATTGTTGATTCGGGGAATTGGGAAACTCCGTATATCCTCGACCAGAATAATTCAGATATTATGTTCCTTGGGTATAAGGATATTTGGAGAAGTACTAATGTAACAGCACCAAACCAGAAGGATGTGGCATGGGAAAATATTACCGATAGTTTAACTTCAGGACAGTATATCACCGAAATTGAACAGTCTCCTGCCAATGGGAACATCATGTATATTGTAAGTGTAAATGGTAAAGTGTATTTAACCTTCAACGCCCTTGATCAGCAACCAATCTGGTTCGAAATCAACAAACCCGAAAGTTCTGGTCTGCCACTTTATATTGAATGTCATCCTACAGATGCTTTTACACTTTATATGTCTTTTCAAAAAAAAATATGGAAATCTACAAACTGGGGTTTTACATGGCAGGATATTTCAGCAAATTTGCCCAAAATAGCAATCAGGTCTATCGTTTACCATGAAAATTCAAATGAAGGTTTGTTCCTTGGAACATCTGCTGGGGTTTATTATAAAAATGCCGATTTATCACAATGGTACCTCTATAAATCCGGGCTACCGGTAAATGTACCTGTAAGAGATATGGTAATTCACTATGGTTCCGAACAGGATATGTTATTTGCAGGTACATTTGGTAGGGGGATATGGAAAACTGAGATATTGCCTTACTACGGCCCAAACCTTACCATTGTAAGTGGTGCTATCTCTGTTATCGGAAATCAACTGGAAATAAACGGGGTAGCCTACAATGATGAACCCGGAACTGATGCAACACCCTTTTCGGTTGGTTATTATCTTTCAAAAAACAGTACTATTTCGCATAAAGACCACCTAATCGATGCACTGGCATTTCCAAATCTTCAAAATGGGATTTACGCACCAATAGATTTCGAAATCGACCTCGCTGAATTACCCCCTGAAGTTGAACATGGGACTTATTATTTAGGAGCAATTATCGATTGTAACCATGAAGTAGATGAAACCGATGAATTTGATAACGAATTTACTTTTGCCGAAATGGTTGAAGTACATACCCCCATGCAGCCCCAAAATGTGCAGGCCTCCGATGGCACGGGCTATTGGGTAAACCTTACATGGGAAGCACCCCCCGATCCATTGGGGACTGTTTATTATCGCGTGTTTCGCAATATCGCAAACAATCCTCATAACGCAGAAGCACTCGGCAGCGGATGGCAATCTTACAACGTTTCGCTCGATAATACTACCGAAGGCGGCGAAGACTATTACTATTGGGTAAAAGCCAGCTACAATGAACAAGGGGCACGGCCAAGTGCTTTCAGCCAGAAGGATCAGGGTTGGTCGAAACTGGAACCACCCGATGATGTGGAAGCAACTCAGGGAACTTACGAAAACAGGATTAAAATTACCTGGGACCCGATACCTGCCGCAACACATTTTAAAGTTTACCGTAGCCTTGTTAATGATCCGGGAACTGCCGAACCGCTTATGTCGTACTGGTCGAGTATTGGGTATTATAACGATAATACTGCATTGCCGGGAATCGAATATTTCTATTGGGTTAGGTCTGCAATGAGTTCTACCGGTTTCAGGCAATCTGAAGGATATAGCGAATTTACCTTTGGTTTCAGGGCATGGGCCGATGCCCCTGATGCTTTTGCCAGTGATGGGACTTATGACGACAGGATCAGGGTTACATGGGATGAGGTAAGCGGGGCTACGCATTATCGTGTTTACCGTAACACAGATGACGATCAAATTTCAGCCTATCCTGTTACAGAGTGGGGACAGTTTGAAGTACTTGAATATGATGATTTTGATGTTGATCCCGGCAAATATTATTACTATTGGGCAATAGCGGCAAATAACCCATCGGGGGATATGCCAACGGGGTTTGGTGAAGGCGATGCCGGCTGGGTAAGGTTTTTGCCACCCGAAAATTTGCAGGCTTCGGATGGTAGTTGGGAGGATTATATTCATGTTACCTGGCAGGACAACAACAACGCTGCCTTCAATAAAGTGTACCGAAGCGAATTTTCGGGTTATGGTTATGCCGAACCTTATTCCCACTGGTTAGACGCAAATCAATTTTTCGACACCGATGTCCTGCCCGGCCAAACCTTGTATTACTGGGTGAAATGTACCAACGACACAACTTCTGAATTCATCAGCGATTTCAGTAACGAAGATCCGGGCTGGAAAAAGTTGATGCCTGCTGAAGTT
>NIVA01000091.1 GCA_002254335.1 Bacteroidetes bacterium 4572_114
GCAAAGCAGGTCGCGGATGGTCATGTTTGCGGTAACATAGGGGTCGTAGAGTTTAAACCAGGGGATGTGATCGGTTACTTTGTCCTGCCAGGATATTTTGCCCTCGTCCACCAAAATTGCCAGGGCTGCCGCAGTAAATGCCTTGGTGTTTGAAGCGATAGGAAACATGGTTTTGCTGTCAACAGGGCTGTCTTTCCTGATATCTTTTTGACCATAGCCCTCGGCCAATAATATCTGCCCATCCTTGATAATGCCGATGGCCAGGCCAGGTACATCCCAGTCAAGACGTGCGTTTTCATAATATTCATTCAGTTCTTTGAGTTGTTTTTTGTAATTGTTTTTTTGTGCATTTAGGCTTAATGTAAAGCAAAAAACCATCAGGATGATTAGTGTGCTACCTCGTACTGCTTTTGAAATAAAATTTCTCATAGTTATCAATCCCGTATCCCGAAAGCTTTCGGGAGGGGGATTTCCCCGTAAGAACAGGGCAGGCACTTCGCTCAACTGTGGGGCTTCAATGATTCAATGATTCAATGCTTCGATCCTTATCGCATTATCGCCTTATTTCCTTATCGCCTTATTTTACATACTCCACTACTCCACTACTCCAATTCTGCTATCTTCTCCAAAAGTTCAACCATCACCTTACCTGCCTTTCCTTGAAGGTGGATATCAGTTACATAATCAGTATATCTCGATGATTCGGGGTTAACTTCGATAATTGATCCGCATTTGACACATAATAAATGATCATGATGATGTCCTTCATCTAATTCAAATACAGATATACCATTTTCAAAATGGTGACGAATGACTAAAATAAAATCCGGTTTGATCAGGCTGTTGCAACTTTCGCAAAGAGGTGGCAGGACATCAAGGTTTAAATCCTTTACTTTGTAGTGCCTGGAGCAGGAAGTGCAAACCAGTTTTTGGGAATTGCCGTGAAATTCATGCACAATGGTATTGCCGGCAGCCTGATGGAGGTTGTCTATATTTTGGGTGATCACACATTTTAAAATTCCCATTTTTTCGAGTTGTGCCAGGGCAATATGTGCCGGGTTGGGTTTGGCGTTTCCAAAAAAATCGTAAAATATCTCTTTAATCACTTCCCACGATTCCAGGGGGTTTTGGTGGAAATATCCCAAATCCAATACCTGCGGGTCGTATTTGCTCCATAGCCCCTCGGCCCCCCTGAAAGGCGGGATGCCACTTTCGACCGAAATGCCGGCCCCGGTAAATGCTACCAGATATTTGGAGTCCTTAATATAGTTGGCGGCCAGTTCTAATTTATTATCCTGATTTTGCATAACAAAAGGTGGTTTTTAATGGCTGACAAAGATAATTATTTTGGGGTATAGAAGATTGTCCCGAAGTGTAGCAAATGGTAAATATGAAGAAGGCTTGTAAAGAGTGAACAGCGTGAGATAAATATACCTAACGAAATTCAATTATTTTTGCAGCAAAAATTACTTATCATTATGAGGATCTATTGGCAGTTATTGATTGGGATATTGATTGTGTTACTGACTATTACGGTAGCCACGGGGCAAACAACAGGCCACACTGATAATAAGCTTATCATCGGGCTTCGCGAATCGCCACCGTTTATAATTAAAGAAAATGATAATTACAGCGGGCTGAGCATTGATTTATGGGAAAAAATTGCCAATGACCTTGATATTGAATATGAGTACCGCCATTACAACAACCTGGGCCAATTGATTGATGCTATTGCCGAAGGTGAGGTTGCGCTGTCGATAAACCCGATGACCGTTACCAGTGAAAGGTTGCAAAGGTTTAGCTTTTCGCAACCCTATTTTATTTCAAACCTTGCCATTGCGGTGCATGTACAAGAATCGGCGCATGTTTTGGCGTTTTTGAAGAATTTATTTTCGAGACAGTTTTTAGAAGTTGTGGTTTTGCTCTTTCTTATCATATTTATTTTTGGGTTAATCTTGTGGTTTGTAGAACGAAGAAAAAACCCTGGGCATTTCGGCAAAGGGATACGTGGCATTGGTGATGGGATTTGGTGGTCGGCGGTAACTATGACAACGGTAGGATATGGTGATAAAGCGCCCATAACTGGTTTTGGCAGGGCTATTTCGATAATATGGATGTTTACTGCGGTGATTATTATTTCGGGGTTTACTGCAAGTATTTCTGCGGCACTGACATACAATAAGTTTCAAACTTCGATATCAAACATCCACGACCTCCGGAATGTTGCGGTAGGTACTGTGAAAAATTCAAGTAGCGCAGAATTCCTGGATGATTACAAAATAAAATTTAAAGGGTTTGAATCACTTAATATGGCCCTCAAAGAATTGGACAATGGCAAATTAAAGGCCGTGGTCTATGATAAACCTTTATTGACCTACCTTATCAATAAGAAAGGGTATCATGAAGAGATTGAAATTATCACGAGCGAGAAGAACACGGTTTACTTCAGCTTTTCATCAAGTAATTACACTCTCCTGAAGGAATTAAACCCTTCGTTAATTGGTTTTATTGAGTCGCACGAATGGAATAAAATCCTGGACAAATACAACCTTCACGATGATTAGCTTTTATCACTGTGAAAATTAACCCACTCTACACATATATCTTTGTAGTCCTGTCGATGGTATTTTGGGGGATGAGTTTTGTTTGGTCCAAAATTGTCCTGCAATATTACGATCCCATAACTACTGTGCTTTTACGGTTGATTATTTCAACTGTAATTATGTTTATCGGGTTGAAACTGTTCAACCGCTTGCAGAGGTTAGACCGGAAGGATTATAAACTCTTTTTGTTTTCGGCACTGTTTAACCCCTTTCTTTATTTTCTTGGCGAAAACTATGGGCTAAAACATTCGTCGGCCACCTTGACCGCTGTCATTATTGCCACCATCCCGGTTTTTACGCCCGTGTTGGCCTACTTTCTGCTTAAAGAGCGACTAACAAAATTGAATATATTTGGGTTGTTTATCTCCTTTTTCGGGGTTTTGTTCATGCTGGTAAACAGGGACTATTCTTTTAATGTATCACCGGTTGGGATTGCCTGGTTGGCACTGGCCGTGTTGGCGGCAGTTTTTTATTCGGTGTTGCTTAAAAAGCTGGCCCTAAAATATAACCCGTTCCTCATCATTGCCATTCAAAACCTAATTGGGGCAATATACTTTATGCCACTGTTTTTTATCTTCGATTTTAAGCGATTTATCCAGGTTGTGCCAAATACAGAGTTGGTAACTTCATTGCTGTTGCTGGCAATATTTGCTTCCTCTCTTGCTTACGTCTTTTTCACCATTTCGGCCCGTGAGATAGGAATTAGTAAAACCAATCTCTTTGCTAACCTGATCCCGGTTTTTACAGCTATATTTGCCTTCTTTATCTTAAAGGAAGATTTTGACATAAGAAAAATTACCGGCATGATCATCGTTATCGGGGGCGTGTTTTTGTCGCAGGTGAACAGGAGAAAGAAGTTATTTGGTGGTCATTGATGGTCATTTAGGAAGTCGTTGATTGTTATTCAGTAAGTCATTGATGGTCATTTGAAAGGTCATTGATTGTCATTTAGGAAGTCATTGATTGTCATTTGTTGGTAATTTAATAATCCGGTAATAAATTGACACAAAGCAAAACTTGTCCGTATGGATGACCTTTTCCCAATGACACGAAGTAAATGACCTTTTCCCCAATGACGCAAAGCAAATTACCTTTACCCAATGACAACAAATAATCACTCCATACGACAAATCGACCCACGTAAATTAATCTGGGCCATGATGGTTTTTGTATTGGCAATAAGTGTGTACGAAAATTTTCTTAGTCAGGGTTGCAATGCCTGGAAAGAGGTGGTTGCCAGCGATGGAAGGGGATATTATGCTTATCTGCCAGCGGTTTTTGTGTATTCGGAAATAGGTTTTGAAAAGGTAATAGAAAGGGAAAAAGAGGTTTATCCTTCGGTGCAGGCGGCCAGTTTTATTACGGAAGCAGGTGGAAAACCGGTGAATAAATATTTTTTGGGGGTAGCTATTTTAATGATGCCATTCTACCTTTTAGGTACATTGCTCAGTTTGCTTTTTGGGTTTTCCCCAGATGGCTACAACAGCATTTATCAGTTTATGGCAAGCATTTCGGCGCTGTTCTATTTGTTTGTCGGGTTGAATTTCATACGTAAGCTGCTAAACCTATTTAAATTCCAAAGGTACATCATCAACCTTGTGTTGGTGTTGATTTTGTTCGGCACCAATCTGTTGAGCTATACAGTTTCCGCTCCTGCCATGTCGCATGTTTACTCGTTTGCGGCCATTGCCGGCTTCATGTATTTTGCAGCAAGCTACTTTTTAAAGTTGAACAAACACTGTGCATTCCTGACGGTAATGTTCCTGGCCTTGATAGTGCTCATCAGGCCAATAAATGGTGTTGTGGTATTTATATTACCTGTGCTGGCGCCCGGTTTTAGTCGATTTTTAGAAACCATCAGGGGGTTTTTTAGTTTGGGAAGGTCGTACCTTTTTATGTTAACAGGGATTATTTTGGTAATGTTGCAGCCTGTTTGGTGGTACCTTCAAACCGGAAACTGGCTGGTATGGAGTTATAGCGGAGAGGGGTTTTATTTTTCCAACCCACAAATCTTAAATGTCCTGTTCAGCATCCGAAAAGGGTTTTTTGTTTATGCCCCCATTTGTTTTGTCGCTGTTATCGGCCTTGTCCCGCTTTACCGTTCAAATAAACTTAAAGGTGTTTTTACCTTTATGTTCTTATTTATCTATGTCTGGCTGGTTTCATCGTGGTGGAACTGGTATTATGGCGATAGTTATGGCCAGCGGGTGTTTATTGATGTTTTTCCTGTTTTTGCAATATTGCTTGCTTTTATGTTTAGATGGATTGCCAATATCAGGTGGCTTAATTCAGCATTAATAATCTTTACTTTTATTTTACTTGCGTTAAACCTTTTTCAAACTTGGCAATATAGCCGTGGCATACTTCACCCTTACGCAATGGACAAAGAAAAATATGCAATGGTTTTTTTGCGTACCGGAGGGCAATATCGTTATATCTTCAACGATTTGGTGGATATCCCCCCGTTCAATACAAATATGGAAGCCCCAATAAGAAGCTGGACAAATGATTTTGAGCAAGTTGAGGGGCAATGGGTAACAAGTGGAAGGACAACATCGCCGGCGGCGCATAGCGGAAGTTATGTTTCGCTGCTCAATAGTAGCCAGCCTTACAGTTCGGCATTGCTGATTACCGGTGATACCTTGCCGGGAATGAAAAAAAACCTCTACGCCGCCGGCAGTGTTTGGGTATTTGAAACAAAGGCACTTTCTTCTGTAAAGGCTAAATTGGTGATTTCACTTGCCGACAGTAATGAGAAACCTTATTATTGGAGATCGATGGGCATCGATGAAATGCCTGTTGCGGAGGCGGGTTACTGGCGCGAAATAAGGTTTGGATTTGCCTTACCGGAGATAAAGGATATTAACGATCAACTCAAGATTTTTATCTGGTACGAAGGTGAAACAGATATTTTGGTAGATGATTTCGAGATAGAGTTGTTTGGTCAGCGATAACCACTAAAGGTTTGTGCAATTGAAGTTTTGAACATCGGCATCTTTCATAATGAGCTAAAATTAAAGGCCACAAGGATTCACAGATGAGGGTGTTGCGGCAGGCCCGCCTGTCCGCCCCTGCCCGTTCGGTCAGGCGGGCGTGCCGGTACGGACGGGAATGACGTAGTCGGGCAGGGATTGGAGTGGTAGCTTGTTGAAATGCCGGCTGAAGTTTTTGTTGGTGGGCGGAGGCTGACGAAGGAAGCCCCCGCACCACCTACAAAAAACCAGCCGGCATGAGACAACTACAAACGGAAAGCCCGGTTCAGCCGCCAAAAAAAAACTCTTTTCCTACCTAAGAAAAAAGTTTGTTTGATCCCTAATCCGGTTTAAAGTATAAATTAAAATACTATATCGGCTTTTTATCCTGAATTTTATTTCTATCTTTGCGCCCACTTTTAAAAATCACAATTTTTTTAATATTAACTAATACAAAAACAAGATGTTAAACCAGTATGAAACCGTTTTCATTTTAACTCCCGTTTTGTCTGATGATCAGATGAAGGAAGCGGTAAAGAAGTACCAGGAATTCGTAAAGGATAAAGGTGCGGAAATAGTACATGAGGAAAACTGGGGGATGCGCAAAATGGCATATCCAATCCAGAAAAAATCCACCGGGTTTTACCACCTCATGGAATATAAGGCAGAGGGCTCAATAATTGCTGACCTGGAAGTTGCTTTTAAGCGCGATGAACGTGTGATGCGTTTTCTCACGGTCAAGCTTGACAAACATGCAGTGGCTTATAACGAGAAAAAACGTGCAAAAGCCGAAGAAACAGTAAAAGAGGAAGCCAAATAATTATTTTCGAACCATTAAAAAATTGAACAATGGCACAACAAAATTCAGACATTAAATATTTAACCCCCATTGCAGTTGATGTAAAGAGGAAGAAGTATTGCCGGTTTAAAAAAGCAGGCATTAAATATATTGACTACAAGGATGCAAATTTCCTTTTGAAATTCGTAAACGAACAAGGGAAAATCCTGCCACGCCGTATTACCGGTACATCTACAAAATATCAAAAGAAAGTTGCCCAGGCCATCAAACGGGCAAGGCACTTATCGTTAATGCCTTATGTTGCTGACTTATTAAAATAGGAGGTCTAATCATGGAAATCATTTTAAAACAAGATATCGAAAACCTCGGGTACGAGAACGATAAAATAAAGGTAAAAAGCGGTTATGCCCGTAATTATCTAATCCCAAAAGGTTTGGCCATATTGGCCACTGAAACCAACAAAAAAGTCCTTGCTGAAGTTCAAAAGCAAAAGTCTTTTAAAGAGGAAAAACTACGTGGCGAAGCCGAAACTACAGCGAAACTGCTTAATAAGATTGAACTTAAGATTGGTGCCAAAGCCGGTACTTCTGGCAAGATCTTCGGGTCGGTGAATGCAATACAAATTGCTGAAGCACTTAAAGTAAAAGGCCACGAAATTGACCGCAGGAAAATTGATGTTGATGGCGATTCAATCAAAGAGGTGGGCAATTACAAGGCTACTGTTAAATTATTCAAGGATATTATAGTTGAGGTGTTGTTTGAAGTAGTGGCCGAATAATCCGACGAAAATCATATGATAATAATAAAACCCGGGTCAACGCCCGGGTTTTTTTATGCCCTGACCTTACCTCTAACTCCAAAAATGAAAATCTGTATTTGCACGATTGTTAATCGACGAGCAGTCAGACCTAACAGGTTTTAAAAACCTGTTAGGTCTAATCCCAAGACCTGACAGAGTTCGCAGAACCTGTCAGAGTTTCATTAACCCCAATTTTATCAGAAAGAACGTACCCCCGAAAACTGCTAAAATAAACCCTGGCAAAATCCAGCCATGGATCTGGCCCTGTTGTACAATACTTTTGTAAGGTAAAGTTTAAGAAGAGTTATATCTAAAATTTAACCTTATCTATTAACCATAAAAACAGGAGATTACCATGAAAACGATGAGATTTTTTTTAATGATTGCAGCAGTATCATTTGCTACTATGATTTTTGCTTCAGAGCATCCGGCAAAGAAAGAATTTTCGGTTACAATTTCGCTTGAAAAAGCATTGGAATGCAAAGCCCTTAGTTCGGAAATGGTCAAACATCTTAACCCGGGGATTTTATCTGAAGAAAAACCCGGGTCCTATTATGCCACGATACGTTTCAGGAATATCACGTATGTGATATATGGAAAATATCAGGAGTGGGCCTCATTTTTCAACATGAAGAAGTGGAGGCAGGCAAAACCCATTTTAGGCAACAGGGCTTTTTCTACCAATTAGCAAAATATTCTGCCATAAATGGTAAACCCACTTTTCGAGGTGGGTTTTTTTTATCCCCCATCCAAAAAATCACCTGATAAAGCTTATTGAAGCAAAAGATGTTTATTTTTGAAAAATCATTGTCAAGCTGAGGCAGGACTAAAAAATTAACATATACCCTAATACATTGCGATGCCAATTGGAAGGGTTC
>NIVA01000092.1 GCA_002254335.1 Bacteroidetes bacterium 4572_114
GAAAAACTTTCGAAAGAAACCGGGTTGGAAATCAGCGATATGTATGGGGTGGTCACCTTTTATGCCCAATTCAGGCTCAACCCGGTTGGCAAGCATATTATCAAGGTTTGTCATGGTACGGCCTGCCATGTGCAAAATGCAACCAAAATTACCGAAGCACTGCAAGATGCGTTAAAGGTTGAGGACGGTGGCACTACCGATGACAGGATGTTTACCCTCGAATCGGTGGCCTGCCTCGGATGTTGTTCGCTGGCCCCGGTGATGATGACGGGCGGAAACACTTACGGCAAGCTTACAGGGGCAAAGGCCGTGAGGATAGTGAAAAATATCAGAAAAGAAGAAAAAGAGAAGAAGGAGAAGAAAGAGTGATGGAAAAATGGAAATCATTTGGGAGAGTACTATTTCCAGTATTCCACTATTCCAATCACTGATATCATGAATAACAAAAATAAAAATATTGCCACCATCAAGTAGGTGGATTTAATAATGAGTCCGGTTTAAAAACGAAGTTTTTGAAAATCAACGAAATTTTATTGTTTTAAAACACGTGATTACAAGATAATTAGAAACGCATATTAGCGCATCCATACGGACAAGTTTAGCGGCTAAATATAGCTTTTTAGACTGGACTCAATAATCGAATAAAAAATGGAAAAAACCAAAGTTATAGTAGGTCTTGGGAGTTGCGGCATAGCTGCCGGTGCCGGCAAAACCTATAAAAAGATACAGCAACTGTTAGAAGCCGAAAAACTGGATTTTGAGCTTAAAAAAACCAGTTGCATTGGTATGTGTTTCCGCGAACCGCTGGTGGAGATCGTTGACGAAACCGGCTCATACATTTACGGAAATATGGATGAGGACAGGGTCGTCGAGGTGATAGAAAAGCATGTGGTAAACCACAAACCCATTAAGGATTTTGTGGTCAAGACCGATCTTTTTGAAACACAAGACAAGAGCTTTTTTGACGACCAGGTGAAGATTGCCCTTAGGCATTGTGGCTACATCGACCCCGAATCCATTGGCGAATATGAGGCCCACAATGGTTACGAAGCCATCAAGAAAATTGCCGATGAGGAAATCGGTCAGGAACAGGTAATTGATATGGTGCTACACTCCGGGTTGCGTGGCCGTGGTGGCGGGGGCTTTCCCACAGGTATGAAATGGAGGTTTGCCCTAAACAGTTTATCCGAAAATAAATACATCATTTGTAATGCCGATGAAGGCGACCCCGGCGCGTTTATGGACAGGTCGTTGCTCGAAGGAGACCCCCATGCCGTGCTCGAAGGGATGATTATTGGGGCCTATGCCATTGGTGCAACAGATGGGGTGATCTACTGCCGTGCCGAGTACCCGTTGGCCATCACAAGGCTGAATATTGCCATCGAACAAGCACGCGACCGGGGCTATCTCGGCGACCACATCATGGGCATCGAAGGGTTTTGCTTTGATATTTATGTTAAGGAAGGGGCCGGTGCTTTTGTTTGTGGCGAGGAGACAGCTTTGATTGCATCAGTTGAAGGTGAACGCGGTATGCCCCGCAAGCGCCCACCTTTCCCTGCTGTTTCAGGGCTTTGGAAAAAACCGACAAACATCAATAATGTTGAAACATGGGCCAATATACCGTGGATCATTACTAATGGCCCGGAGGCCTATGCCAAATACGGTACCGAAAAATCAAAAGGGACCAAAGTGTTTGCCCTTGCCGGAAAGATCAACAATTCGGGCCTTGTGGAAGTCCCCATGGGGATGAGCATCCGTGATATAATTTTTAAGCTGGGCGGCGGTATCCCCGAAGGTAAAAAATTTAAGGCCGTTCAGTTGGGCGGCCCTTCGGGGGGGTGCATCCCAGAATACCTGTCCGATACAATTGTCGATTACGATTCGGTGAACGCCACAGGCGCCATCATGGGCTCGGGCGGCATGGTGGTAATGGACGAAAACACTTGTATGGTCGATGTGGCTAAATTCTTCCTCAGGTTCACCAACAGCGAAAGTTGTGGGAAATGTACTTTCTGCCGTATCGGCACCAAAAGGATGCTCGAAATACTTGAACGGATTACCGAAGGCAAAGGTGAAGAGGGTGATATTGAAAAACTGGAGGAACTGGCCTATCAAATTAAAGATAGCTCCCTATGTGGCCTTGGGCAAACCGCGCCCAACCCGGTACTTACAACCTTAAAATACTTCAGGGACGAATACACTGCCCATATCATCGAAAAGAAATGCCCGGCAAAAGCTTGCAAAAACCTGCTCACTTACGAGATTATTGAAGATAAATGCACCGGATGTACCGTATGCGCCCGGAAGTGTCCGGTCAATGCCATTGCCGGCGAAAGGAAACAGCCCCATGTTATCGACCAGGAGGTTTGTATCCACTGCGGCGATTGCTACTCAGTGTGTAAATTCGATGCTATAACCGTGTCATGATTTTTAATGATAAAATGATATATCTAAAAGATTTTACACATTAAATCATTGAAGTATAAGGCGAAAAGGCGATAAGGAGTCAAGGGAACAATGCGACAAGGGGGCAAGGCGATAAGGGAACAATGCGACAAGGGAACAATGCGATAAGGGTGCAAGGCGATAAGGGTGCAAGGCGATAAGGGTGCAAGGCGATAAGGGAACAATGCGATAAGGGAACAAGGCGATAAGGGAACAAGGCGATAAGGGGGCAAGGCGATAAGGGGGGAATCATTGAAGCATTAAAGCATTACATCATTGAAGCATTACATCATTGAAGCATTACATCATTAAAGCATTACATCATTGAAGCATTACATCATTGAAACATTTCCCCAAAATAGTATTAAATTTTTAACCAAAAAGACCTACATAGAAAATGAACCACAGTTTAAATATTTTACTCAACGGAAAAATAGTTAGCGGAAACCCGGGAGAAACCATTCTTTCTTTGGCCGAACGTAACGGTTTTCATATACCCACTTTATGTAACGACCCACGGTTAGAACCCTATTCCTCCTGCTATCTATGCGTGGTTGAGGTGCAAGGTGTTCGTGGGCTGCAGCCTTCTTGTTCCACTAAGATTATGGAAGGGATGAAGATTGAGACCGATAATCCCCGCGTCCATAAAGCACGAAAAACGGCCCTCGACCTCCTCGTTAGCAACCACTATGCCGATTGCATTGCCCCATGCAAGGAAACCTGTCCTGCCGGGGTTGATGTGCAAGGCTACATTTCGTTGATCGAAAAAGGGCTGTACAGCGAGGCCATTGGATTGATAAAAGAAGTAAACCCGTTACCGGCAATTTGTGGCCGGGTTTGCGTGAGGCCCTGCGAAGCTGCCTGCCGCAGAAACCTGCTGGGCGAAGGCGCCGCCGTTGGGATTGATTATATGAAAAGGTTTGCTGCCGATAAAGACCTTGTATCAGATAACCATTATAAACCCGAAGTTGCCCCGTCAACCGGAAAAAAAGTGGCCATTATTGGTGCCGGCCCTGGTGGTTTGTCGTGTGCATATTTCCTGCAGCAAAAAGGCCATCAGTGCGATATTTTTGAGGCCGGCCCTCAACCTGGTGGATGGTTACGTTACGGTATCCCCGAATACAGGCTGCCAAACGATATAATTGATAAAGAGGTTGAAGCAGTTACTGAATTGGGCACCAGGATTTTTTACAATCGGAAATTTGGGGACAGCCCAGGTTATGGGGAATTACAAGAACGCTATGATTCGGTAATCCTCACAATTGGCTCGCAAAGAGGCACACTGATTGGCTGCGAAGGCGATGATGCCGAAAATGTTTTTTCAGGGATCGACTTCCTGAGAAATATGGAAATGACAGGCCAGCGCTACGACTTCAAAGGGAAAACCGTAGCTGTTGTAGGTGGTGGAAATACTGCCATGGACTGCTGCCGTACTTCGAAACGTTGTGGGTCGGAAAAGGTTTATGTTATTTACAGGCGCACCGAAAAGGAGATGCCTGCCAATCCCATCGAAATACATGAATCCAAACTTGAAGGTGTTGAATACCTTTTCCTCACCAATCCTACAAAAGTTAATAAAAATGAGGATAATACAGTAAAATCCATCACCTGTCTGAAAATGGAACTGGGGGAGCCGGATGCCTCAGGCCGCCGCCGCCCAATCCCCATCGAAGGTTCCGAATTTGAGTTGGAAATGGATTATATCCTGGCTGCCATCGGCCAGAAAACCAATGTGGAATTTCTTGAAAATGTAAATCAATCCTCACAAAACGGCGAATTGAAGACCAACCGTTGGGGTGATATCGATTGCGATAAAAATACTTTGCAAACGGGTATCGATTCCATGTTTGCTGCCGGTGACGGGGTCAGTGGGCCGGCAACTATTATTGAGGCAATTGCCCAGGCAAAAACAGCCTCCCTGAGTTGTCATCAATATTTAACCGGACAGGCAGTTGAACCTGAAAAGAAGGAGTTTATAAGCCGTAAAGATAATTTTGCCAAACAGGACCCCAACAACTACATTGGCCGTTACCAGGAACAGTTAAGGCACGAAATGCCAACACTGTCCCCCGATAAAAGAAGTAATTTTGATGAAGTGGAGCTGGGGTACGAAAACGAAGAAGTTACTTTGCAGGAAACAAAAAGGTGCCTCGAATGTGGGTGCAGTGCGGTTTTTACCTGCGACCTGAAAGAGTACAGTACCGAGTATAATGCCGACCAGGGTAAATTTGAGGGCGACTTTAAAGAGTACGAAGTTGACTACTCCCATCCCTACATCGAAATCGACAACAACAAGTGCATCCTGTGTTCAAGGTGTATCAGGATTTGTAAGCAGGTGGTTGGTGCCAATGCACTGGGTTTGGTCAACCGGGGTTTCGAAACTTATGTTGCACCAAGCCTGGGCGCATCCTTGACCGACACTACCTGTGAGTCGTGCGGGATGTGCATTTCGGCATGTCCCACCGGGGCCATTAGCGAAAATGTTAATTTCAAACCGGGGCCTGTCCGCTTTAAAACTATCGAAACAATTGATAATTATGGGTCGGAAGGTTTTGAGATAAACCTGCACCACAGGGCCGGCTTTTTCATGCAGGCCACAGGTCGCAAGGGCGATATAAATAAAGATGGGAACATCGGCCGCCAGGCTAAATTCGGATATAAATACCTTAACGATCCATCAAGGGTCATGAACCCTTTGCTTAAAAGAAATGGTAAATTTGAGGAGATAAGTTTCGATCAGGCTTACAATATTATCACCGAAAAGGTAAAGGCCGTACAGGCTGATGAAAATGCCTTTTTTGGCGGGGCACGCCTCACCAACGAAGAGTTGTACATGATACAGAAACTTGCAAGGGCAGGGGCGAAAACAAATAATGTGAACACTTTCCACTATTTAGGCCGCGGTATTGGTTATGGTCAAAACTCCATGGCCAATGTCCCCTTCGGCGATATTAAAAACGCCAGTAAGATCGTGATCCTGGGTTCAACATTAAATATGGACCACCCCCTGGTAAACCACATGATCTTCAATGCCCGCAACCGTTTTAATGTCCCCGTCGAACTAATCACAACACAAGATGAGTGTGGCCTCGATCATAAGGTGGACAAGGTTCACAGGATAAAATCATATTACCATTTTGTAAAAGCTGTTAACTATTATATCCTGTCCAGCGGATTGCAAAACCAAATGTTCATCAACGATCGTTCACTGGAATATGAGGATTACAAATCGAAATTACTGGCTGAGGATTTTGATGAATTATTTGAAAAATCCGGGGTTTGTTGTATTGATGAAATGGCAGAATTTGCAAAAGGCTTCAACAACGAGATGAACGGCATACTTGTGTTTTCAGAAAAAGAGATGTCGTCAAACGTAAGTTTCGAGCTGTTTAACATGGCCATTATCACTGGCAAATTAGGCAAAAGCTCACAGGGCATCATTGCGCTAAAGGAGAAAAATAATTCGCAGGGGATAATTGATATGGGCGTTTGCCACAGGGCAGCCCCCGGGTTCCAGCCTTATGACAATCCGCAGGTTATCCAAAAATTGAAGATAAAATGGGGGGTTGAAGATATCCCTTCAAATATCAACAGCCCCTATAAATTGCTTAAGCAAAATATGTTGAAAAATATTTTCGTTTTTGGTGAAGACCCAATGGGTTGTGCAATTGACAAGAAAGAGGTGGAGGGCTGGTTTGATAAGCTTGATTTTGTTATGGTCCAGGATTATTTTATTACAGACACCGCAAAAAAAGCCGACCTGATAATGCCGGCATCACTGCCGTGGGAAACCGGGGGCAGTTTTACGAATACACAAAAGCATATCCAGAAATTTGAAAAGCAAATAGGACCGGCAATCGAGAAAACAGGGCCACAACAACTTATCGACCTAATGGCCAAATTTGGGCTTACAGGAATATCAAGCATGGAAGAGGCCCTTTGGGAGATGTTCAGCCTGTTGCCGCCACCCTCAGACCCCGAAACACGCAAATACCATCTTCGCCATACAAAGCACGACAACTTCAACCGCATGTTCAACCATGGGTGCGATATTGTAAACAAACGGTTTGATGAGGAGTTTGAGGAGGCATTTGAGTAAGGAAGTTAGATAACAAAGATTACCCTTATTTAATTAAAAGGGCTTTTACAATAATGAGTCCGGTCTAAAAACGAAGTTTTTGAAAATTAGCGAAATTTATTATTTCCAAACACATGATTACAAGGTGATTAGAAAATTTTATTAGCGCATCCATATGACTGAAAGGCATCCGTATGGACGGACAAGTTTCGCGGCTAAATATGGTTTTTTAGACCGGACTCAATAATTAAAACAAAATGAATATTACTTTTGACTGAAAATTTTTAAAGGATAAAATGAAAACATTACAGTACTTACATGGAAAACATTACAGTACTTACATGGAAATTTGTTAAAACTGAAACCATAAAAATAAAAGGTCAAAGCATTAAGTCAAATCTTAATATTCTTTCTGGAAAACAATTTGATCAATTGGTTTTTATTTGTCCT
>NIVA01000005.1 GCA_002254335.1 Bacteroidetes bacterium 4572_114
TAGCTGTCGGAAAGGCCGCTGATCATCTCATCATAAGCAGTGAGCAAATCATTCAACTGAACCTCGCCGTTTGTAGCAGCAACCTCAATATTAAAAGAATCGACAACCAATTCGCCAAAAGGCGTACCGGCATCGCCGTAGGTTTGGTTAGACGCTGCTTCGATATACCACACAGCACTGTCCACTTCAATAGTTTCGCCGCTCTTAAACTGCGGGTTTTCGCGTAGGTGTTCCAATTTGATTTTAAACGCCCTGATCTTGTTTTCGATCCGGATGTCGGCCTTGGATTGGGAGATTTCGGGCGGGGAACCGGTAAGTTCCGTTTGATCTTGTTTTGAACAGGAGACAAAAATTGCGGCAATGATAAACATGCCGGCTATCGGTAATAATAAATATTTGTACTTCATTGTAAATTAGTTTTTAATAGAAAAGGTGAAAAAAAGGAAGCTATAAAATCGGTTGTAATTAATAATGGCATGAGGTAGCCGGGATTGTCAGGTGGCCCCCTGCTTTTAGATGGATAGTGGTAGAGAGAGAATGAATCAATGAGTTACGTTGGTTGGCCAAATAAGCGTTGAGGTGTGCCATGGGTAAAAAGGGTTTAAAATTGGTGGGGCAAATATAGATATTTTTTATGATTATGGATATTTGTGTTTTGAGTTTTGTTATAGATTTTGATATTTGGATATTGGATTTGTTTTGGATTTTGATATTTGTGCTTTGAGTTTATTTTAGAAGTAAATACTTGCTATTTCTGCACACTTCACTATTTTTGACGGCTGCAAAAAATGTATAACTATTTATTTCATACTAAAAACTATTTCAATGATGCAACAAAAACTACAGGGTAACCATACCGGAATCAGGCGATTTGGTGTAATGAAAATCACAACTTTTTTGATGACTGCATTGTTCATTTTAGCATCGTTTAATGTTGAAGCCAAAAAAAAGAAAAATGGCGAAGATGAAAAATCCGACACTTTAAAATCCGAGACCTTTTCGGGATTGAAGTGGCGGGGGATAGGCCCTGCCTTTGCTTCGGGGCGTATTGCCGATTTTGCGGTTAACCCAAACAACCACAGCGAATATTATGTAGCTGTGGCTTCGGGCCATGTGTGGAAAACCGAAAATAACGGAACCACCTTTAAGCCGATCTTCGATAACCATGGGGCTTATGCGATGGGCTGTATCTCCATCGACCCAAACAACCACAACATTGTTTGGCTTGGCACCGGCGAAGATTGGAAAGATCATAATCCACCCAAAATGCTCCGACATTGTTTATGTAGCTGCCGAAGGATCGTTGTGGGGTCCCGGTGGCGACCGTGGATTATACAAAACAACCAATGGCGGAAAAACCTGGGAAAAAGTTCTTGAAGTCAGCGAAAATACAGGGATAAACGACATGGCGATGGACCCCAGGAACCCGGATGTGATTTATGCTACATCAGAACAACGCCGCCGGAGAAGTTTTACCAAAATTGGCGGCGGCCCCGAATCGGCCGTTTACAAAACAACTGATGCCGGAAAAACATGGGATAAAATCATGAAAGGACTTCCCAAAGGGGATATCGGTGGGATGGGCATTGCCATTTCTCCTGCCAATCCCGAATACATTTACCTGATTGTTGAAGCAGCAAATGATAAAGGTGGTTTTTATAGATCGGCCAACCGTGGGGCTTCCTGGAAAAAAATGAGCGACCACAGTGCCAGTGGCCAGTATTACAACGAAATATATTGCGACCCGAAATATCCTGACAAAGTTTATTCAATGGAAACCGTTTCCAAAGTAACCGTTGACGGAGGAAAAACCTGGAACCGTATCGGGAATAATTCACGCCATGTTGACGACCACGCTTTTTGGGTTGACCCGGATGACACCGACCATTTTATTATAGGTGGAGATGGCGGGGTGTATGAAACTTTTGATGCCGGCAAAAATTATGTCTTCAAAAGCAATCTGCCCGTTACACAGTTTTACCATGTAAGTGTGGACGACACCGAACCTTTCTATTGGGTTTATGGAGGCACACAGGACAACAACAGTATTGGAGGCCCATCGCAAAACATCAGTAACCAGGGCGTTACCAGCGACGAATGGGTAGTTACACTGGGTGGCGATGGATTTTTCCAGGCCATCGAACCTGGCAATCCTGATATAGTTTATTCTGCTTATCAATACGGCAATATTTTCAGATACGATAAAAAATCGGGTGAACGGCTTAAAATAAAACCCGAGCCACGAAAAGATGAATTGACCTACAGATGGAACTGGAACACCCCGTTCATCCTTAGCCCACATTCAAAAACAAGATTGTATATAGGTGCCAATAAAGTTTTCAGGAGTAACGACCGGGGCAACAGTTGGGAGGTGATCAGCAAAGATATTACCCGCAATGAAGACCGTAACCAGTTTAAGGTAATGGACAAACACTGGCCATCAAATGCAGTGGCAAAAGATGTTTCTACTTCACAGTGGGGGACAATTGTCACTTTAACCGAATCCCCCCTAAAAGAAGACCTATTATATATAGGTACTGACGATGGCCTGATACAGGTTACCGAAGATGCCGGCAAAAACTGGAGGAAGGTTTCCACTTTCCCCGGTGTCCCTGAATATACTTATGTTAGCGACATCCTTCCATCACGCTTTGATGAGAACACAGTTTTTGCTTCCTTCGATAATATCAAAAGCGATGATTTTAAACCCTACCTCCTGAAAAGTACCGACAAGGGGCAAACATGGTTTTCGATTGCCGGTAACCTGCCCGAAAACGAAACAGTCCATACCATTGTCCAGGATGCCGTAAACCCTGACCTTTTATTTGTTGGAACGGAGTTTAATGTTTTTTTTACTTTGGATGGAGGGAAAATATGGATTGAACTATCCTCAGGTATCCCGGATATTGCCATGAAAGACCTGGTTATCCAGGAGCGGGAATCTGATCTTGTGGTTGCCACTTTTGGCCGTGGGTTTTATATCCTTGACGACTACTCACCACTCAGACAGCTAAATACCGCAATACTCGATACCACCGATGCCATTTTGTTTCCTGTAAAAGATGCACTGATGTATGTAAAAACAGGAGGGCGATACGGACAGGGATCAACCAACTTCTCGGCAAAAAACCCGGAGTTTGGGGCAGTTTTCACCTATTATATTAATGATGTCCCTAAAACACAAAAACAAGAGAGGTTGAAAAAAGAGAAGAAGCTGTTCAAGGATGGAGAGCTAATCCCACAACCGACAAAAGAAGAAATTGATGCTGAGGAAAAAGAGATTGCACCCTATTTTATTTTCACTATTACAAATGAAGAGGGCAATGTGGTGAGGAAACTTTATAAGAAAGCGTCAAAGGGTTTGCAAAAAACCAATTGGGACCTTCGCTACCAGGGAAAGAACCCACCACGTTTGAATAAGGATAAATTCGACCCGGCGAAAGGTGGAAGATCAGGGATGTATGCCATGCCCGGGACATATTTTGTTTCACTTGCAATGGATCATAATGGTGAAATCACTGAGTTGGCTGGCCCTGTTGAATTTAAGGCCACACCATTAAATAATACAACCCTGCCTGCAGCCGACAGGGAAGCATTGGTTGAATACCAAAATAAAGTTACAGAACTATCAAGGACTATGCGGGGCACAGAAAATTACATGGAAGAGCTAATGAAGAAAACAGAACACATCAGGCAAGCCCTTCACAATACCCCCGGTGCGCCTACCGATCTTGCCCGGCGCGCCAGGAGAGTTAGTGAAGGGTTAATAGCCGTGGAATTCATATTTAATGGAACTGCAGCCACAGCCAGTTGGGAGGAGGTGCCCCCTGAAGCTGTCCCATTAAACCACAGGTTAAATACAATTGCATATTCGCATTGGGGATCAACAGCTGCCCCAACCCAATCGCAATTGCGGGATTGGGATATTTTGATGGAAGAGTTCCCTCCGGTACTTGAAAAAATCAAAGCGCTGGATGCGGAAATTAATTTGATTGAAATAGAGATGGAGAAATATGAGGCACCGTGGACACCCGGACGGTTACCTGAGTTAAAAAGAAATTAACCGGGCAAACGTATGAAATAGTATTTGTCTGAATTACAGAAAATCACAAATACCAAAATCCAAATAAATCACAAACACCAAAATTCAATGACCAAAAAAGAAGACAAACTTATGATAACTATATATTTTATTGATACGCAACCGTTGAAACTGCTATTTTGAATTTTGAATTGTTAAAAGTTGTGATTTATTTGTTTTTACTTTTTTGATGTTTGTAATTTTCATGCATCTGCCCTAAGAAATTTGATAATATATTTTGCAGGATAAAAACATTTTAATACTTTTGCACCCCAATTTTAAAATGAAATACAGTTAATTAAGTGGTAAAATATTTAAAAAGAGGTATTTAATATGATTATTGTTCCTGTAAAAGAAGGCGAAAACATCGAAAGAGCGTTGAAGAAGTATAAAAGGAAATTTGAAAAAACCGGTGTTGTCAAAGAATTAAGACAAAGGCAAAAATACACCAAACCTTCAATAGTAAAACGCGAAGAAAAGCTTAAAGCCATTTATATTCAGCAACTAAGAGACGCAGAGGATGCCTGATAGAAAGTTGCCGTAAAAACATTTAAGTAAATAAAATAGGAAAGGTTTTGTTTTGAAAAGATTTTATTACTATCTTTGAAGCAAAAGTTTTCCTATTTTTTTTGTGCAGTGAAAGATAGATTTATTAGACACATACGATTCGGAAAAAGATACTCTGGCCATACCCTGAAGGCCTATCAAAATGATTTGGATCAATTTGAGGATTATCTGATAAATTCTTATGATGCCGCCTATCTGGAATCGGCAAACCATTTCATGATCCGTTCCTGGCTGGTGTTGCTTCTCGGCCAATCCCTGAACACCAAAACAATCAACCGGAAAATCTCAACCTTAAAATCTTTTTACAAATTTTTACTTCGCGAAAACGTTATCCATGAAAACCCGATGCTTAAAGTTGTGTCGCCAAAAAATGCCAAAACTTTACCATCATTCGTTAAAGAAAAGGACATGGATCGGCTGGTCGGGGAAATAAAGTTTGATCAAAATTTTCAGGGCTACAGGGATAAACTTATCATACAACTGCTATATTCCACAGGAATACGCCTCTCCGAATTAATAAGCCTTCAGCTAATTGATATTGACCTTGGCACAATGTCCATAAAAGTATTGGGCAAGAGAAAAAAAGAGAGGTTAATCCCTGTTTCGAATTATTTAATTGATGTTATCGGAAATTACTTACCTCTGAGAAATAAATTATTATCCGGATTAAATTCGGATTGCACATATCTTTTTATTACTAACAAAGGCAAACAATCCTACCCAAAACTTGTTTATCGGGTAGTTAACAAATACTTATCCTATGTTTCAACAATTCCGAAGAAAAGTCCCCATACCCTGCGGCACAGTTTTGCAACAAGTATGCTAAACAATGGTGCCGACCTTAATGCAATAAAAGAACTTCTTGGGCATGCCAGCCTAACGGCCACGCAAATTTACACCCACAATACAATCAACAGATTAAAACAAATATATAAACATGCTCATCCACGAGCTTAATTTTAGGAGGACAGATTATGCAAATAGACATTCGTTCAATTCATTTTAAAGCAGACAGAAAATTAGAATCCTTTATCAAAGAAAAAGTAGAAAAACTTTCGCAGTTTTATGACGGTGTTATCGGAACTGAGGTAGCCCTCAAAGTAGCCAATAATGAAAATTCCGATAACAATAAGGTTACAGAAATCCGGTTGAACGTTCGTGGCAATGATCTTTATGCCAAAAAACAAAGTAAATCATTCGAGGAATCGACTGACAGTGCGGTAGAAGCACTAAGGCGCCAGCTTATTAAATACAAGGATAAAGTAAGGCGCAACTAAACTTTTTCAAATTATTTCAGGAAAAGTTTTGTTATATTAAAATACTGTTATACTTTTGCAGTCCTTTTTGAAAAAAAAGGGCTGCATTCTGTTTAAAAGAGGCACTAAAGTTCTTTATAAATCATGTTTTCAGGCCGATGTAGCTCAGTTGGTAGAGCAGCTGATTTGTAATCAGCCGGTCGGCGGTTCGAGTCCGTCCATCGGCTCACTGAAATAAATGAAGTAAAAAATTATGGGGGGATACCAGAGCGGTCAAATGGGGCAGACTGTAACTCTGTTGGCGTAGCCTTCGGAGGTTCGAATCCTCCTCCCCCCACTTTTTTTTCAGTTCATTTTTTATTGATGAAATATGAATTGTAAGGATTTCCATAAAACGAAATCCTTTTTTGTATTTGATCCAAAGGCGGGAGTAGCTCATTTGGTAGAGCGATAGCCTTCCAAGCTATAGGTGGCCGGTTCGAGCCCGGTCTCCCGCTCTTTAAGCCGATGTAGCTCAGGGGTAGAGCACTTCCTTGGTAAGGAAGGGGTCATGAGTTCAAATCTCATCATTGGCTCAAAACAATATTAAATAACCTTTTTGTAACACCTAAACAAATAATTAAAATGGCAAAAGAAAAATTTGATCGTTCCAAACCGCACGTAAACATTGGGACAATCGGGCACGTTGACCACGGAAAGACAACATTAACAGCAGCTATCACCCTGAACTTGCAGGACAAAGGGCTTGCTGAATTTGCATCATTTGATTCTATCGACAATGCCCCTGAAGAAAAAGAAAGAGGTATTACAATTAATACTGCTCATATTGAATACCAAACTGATAACAGGCACTATGCACACGTTGACTGTCCGGGACACGCTGACTATGTAAAGAACATGGTTACTGGTGCTGCCCAAATGGACGGTGCTATCATCGTTGTTGCTGCTACTGACGGACCAATGCCACAAACCCGCGAGCACATCCTTCTTGCACGTCAGGTAGGTGTACCTAGGCTGGTTGTTTTCATGAACAAGGTTGACCTTGTTGATGACGATGAGTTGCTTGAACTGGTCGATATGGAAATTCGTGACTTGCTGAGTTTCTACGAATTTGATGGCGATAACACGCCTGTTATCCAGGGATCAGCACTTGGTGCTTTAAATAAAGAGCCACAGTGGGTCGAAAGGGTATTGGAACTGATGGAAGCTTGTGATAACTGGATACCTCTGCCCGAACGCGATCAGGACAAACCTTTCCTGATGCCTGTTGAGGACGTTTTCTCAATTACCGGGCGTGGCACAGTTGCTACCGGGCGTATCGAAACCGGTATAATCCACACTGGCGACCCGGTTGACCTTATCGGTATGGGCGCCGAAAAACTTAAATCAGTTGTTACCGGTGTTGAGATGTTCCGTAAAATACTTGATCAGGGACAAGCTGGCGACAATGCCGGGCTGCTCCTTAGGGGCATCGATAAAAATAAAATTACCAGGGGTATGGTTATTGCGGCCCCAGGATCAGTAACCCCTCACAAACACTTTAAAGCTGAAGTGTATATCCTGAAGAAAGAAGAAGGTGGCCGCCACACTCCATTCCATAATAAATATCGTCCACAATTCTATTTCAGGACAACTGACGTTACAGGTGAAATCTTTCTCCCCGAAGGGGTAGAAATGGTAATGCCTGGCGATAACCTGACAATTGAAGTTAAGTTGATCTCTGAGATCGCCATGAGCAAGAACTTACGCTTCGCTATTCGTGAAGGTGGACGTACAGTAGGTGCTGGTCAGGTAACCGAAATTCTTGACTAAAAAATTTAATAGGTGTTTGGTTATATCAATAAAGGAATCCCGGGGATTTCTCTTCCGGGGTTCCTTTGTTCTTTTAACCTAAATAATAAATAATAACAGATACGGGTGTAGCTCAGTTGGTAGAGCTCTGGTCTCCAAAACCAGGAGTCGTGGGTTCAAGTCCTACCACCCGTGCAAAATTCTAGACACGAACCAATGGCAAAAATCAAAATAATAGAGTACGCCAAAGAAAGTTACGACGAGCTGTTACACAAAGTTTCCTGGCCAACGTGGAATGATTTACAAAGTAGTGCAATCGTAGTATCCATAGCTTCACTTATAATCGCATTTGTCGTTTATTTGATGGATTTTGCGTTTAATAAACTACTCCAGGGTTTTTATACCTGGTTTTAAGATTCTGTCTGGTAATTTGATTTATTTTTAATCAACCAAACTAAGGACAAACCGGCATGGGTGAACACGTTAAGAAATGGTATGTTGTAAGGGCGATAAGCGGGAAAGAAAAAAGGGTGAAGGAGTATATCCAAAGTGAGATAGAACGCCTATCATTACAGGATTACATTTCGCAGGTACTCATCCCAACAGAAAAAGTTTATCAGGTAAGAAAAGGAAAGAAAATAAGTAAGGAAAGAAATTTCTTTCCGGGCTACATCCTTATCGAAGCTGCCCTTGTGGGTGAAATAAACCATATTGTTAAAAGTGTGCCCAATGTATTAGGTTTCCTCGGCACTAAGGGTGAACCAGATCCATTACGCCCGTCTGAAGTAAAAAGGATCCTTGGTAAAGTAGATGAACTGGCCGAACAAGGTGAAGAGGTAAATGTACCGTTCATTGTAGGCGAAACAGTTACTGTTATCGATGGGCCTTTTAACAGTTTTAGCGGAATTATAGAGGAGATTAATGAGGAGAAGAAGAAGTTGAAGGTGATGGTGAAGATTTTTGGCAGAAAAACACCGCTGGAATTGGGGTTTATGCAGGTTGAAAAAGAGTAGGTCAAGTGTTCCATCAGGAATACAGAATGTTGGTCAAATTCAGAATTAAAATTTAAGTTAAACTTAAAATGGCAAAAGAAGTTAGCGGATTAATCAAACTACAAATCAGAGGAGGAGCCGCGAACCCTTCACCCCCTGTAGGGCCTGCATTAGGTGCAAAAGGGGTGAACATCATGGAATTTTGTAAGCAGTTTAACGGTCGTACCCAGGATCAGGCTGGAAAGCTTCTTCCTGTGATCATTACTGTTTATAAAAATAAATCCTTTGATTTCATAATAAAGTCTCCACCGGTTGCGGTGCAACTGTTAGAGGCTGCAAAACTAAAGAAAGGTTCACCTGAATCGAACCGAAAAAAAGTAGCTTCGGTCACCTGGGATCAGGTAAGGGGTATTGCCGAAGGTAAAATGAGCGACTTGAATTGTTTCACTGTCGAGTCTGCCATGATGATGGTGGCCGGAACAGCCAGGAGCATGGGGGTTACGATTAAAGGTGATGATCCTTTTAATAATAACTAACAGTGTTCAACTAGCATTTATTAAACTGAAAACAGTATTTGCAAATGGGAAAACTGACGAAAAAACGCAAAGAAGCTCTAGCTAAATTTGATGAAAATGCTACCTATTCTCTGTCGGATGCAATACAAGTAATAAAAGATATTAGCCATACCAAATTTGATTCCTCCATTGATCTGGACATTCGCCTGGGTGTTGACCCACGAAAAGCCAATCAAATGGTAAGAGGTTCTGTTACCCTTCCTCATGGAAGTGGTAAAGTGGTAAGGGTACTTGTACTTTGTTCGCCCGAAAAGGAAGAAGAAGCTAAAGCTGCCGGGGCCGACTATGTTGGCCTCGATGAATATGTTAATAAGATCAAAGGGGGCTGGACTGACATTGACGTTGTTATTACAACACCTAATGTTATGCCCAAAGTTGGGCCTTTGGGAAGGATACTCGGACCACGAGGTTTGATGCCTAACCCCAAAACCGGCACGGTAACTATGGATGTAACAAAAGCCATCAACGATGTTAAAGCGGGAAAGATTGATTTTAAAGTGGATAAATCAGGTATCATCCATGCATCTGTTGCAAAAATTTCTTTTGACAACAGCAAAATATTGGATAATGCCAGGGAATTGATCCAAAATGTAATCAAACTAAAACCAACTGCAGCAAAAGGCACTTACATAAAAAGCATCTATATGTCTAGCACGATGAGTTTTGGCATTCTGATCGACCCTAAATCAGTTAGCTTATAAAAATCTGATAAAAGAGGAGATTATACAATGACTAAAACTGAAAAAAATCAGATAATTGAAACGCTGGTAAAAGACCTCAATGAAAATCCTAATTTCTACCTGACCGACATAGGCGGCCTGACGGTGGAAAGTACTGGTGAATTGAGAAGGCTGTGTTTCAAAAAAAAGGTAAAACTTAAAGTTACAAAGAACACATTGCTTCGTAAAGCAATGGAAAAATCCGAAAAGGAACTTAACGAATTGTACGATACGTTAAGGGGTCCTAACTCTATAATGTTTACCGAAGCAGGTAATGCCCCAGCCAGGCTGATTAAAGAATTTAGGAAAAAATTCAAAAGCGAAAAGCCCCTATTAAAAGGAGCTTACGTTGAAGAATCAGCTTACATAGGCGAGGATCAACTGGATATTTTGGAAAACATTAAATCTAAAAATGAAGTTATTGCCGATATCATTGCATTACTGCAATCACCAACTAAAAATGTTATTTCAGCATTGCAGTCAGGTGGGCACAAAATTTCCGGCATCCTGGAAACTCTGTCCGAAAGGCCGGCATAATTTCTATAGTTAAATTAAGTGTATCATTATTATTTTAGAATTATAATTTAAAACAAATATTAAAATGGCAGATTTGAAAGCATTTGCAGAACAGTTAGTCGGACTGACAGTTAAGGAAGTAAACGAACTTGCTCAAATTTTAAAAGATGAGCATGGCATTGAGCCAGCTGCCGCCGCAGTGGTTGCAGGCCCGGCAGCTGATGGTGGCGAAGTAGCCGATGAAGAGCAAACCGAATTTGATGTAATAATCACGGCTGCCGGCCAGTCGAAACTGAAAGTAGTTAAACTTGTTAAAGAATTGACCAGTCTCGGCCTAAAAGAATCTAAGGAGTTAGTTGACTCAGCACCGAAAGCAGTTAAAGAAGCTGTATCGAAAGACGAAGCTGAAGCACTTAAAGCACAATTAGAAGAAGCCGGTGCTGAAGTAGAGGTTAAATAGGGACACGTACCTACTCCATAAGAAATATAGACTGCTGCCGGTATTGCCGTGTAGGGTCTATATTTCTTTGTATTATAGAATTAAGTTTTCTCTGCACCATAATTACCTCACATTCAAAACATTACTACATTGGCTAAGGAAAAATACGAAAGAATAAATTTCTCAAAGACAAAAATTAAATCGAGATATCCTGATTTTCTAGATATCCAATTAAAATCATTCCAGGAGTTCTTTCAGTTGGAAACCAATCCTGAAAACCGCATAAATGAAGGACTTTACAAAGTTTTTAGTGAAAACTTTCCAATTACTGATGCACGGAATAACTTTGTGCTGGAGTTCCTGGATTATTTTATCGATCCACCAAGATATTCAATCGATGAATGTCTCGAGAGGGGTTTAACTTACAGTGTCCCCCTTAAGGCCAAACTTAAGCTTTATTGTACAGACCCGGAACACGAAGACTTTCAAACAATAGTACAGGATGTTTATTTAGGCCAGATCCCATATATGACCCCTCGCGGCACCTTTGTTGTCAACGGTGCCGAACGGGTTGTGGTTTCTCAGCTTCACCGATCACCGGGGGCATTTTTTGGCACAAGCTATCATGCCAATGGCCAGCAGTTGTTTTCGGCAAGGATCATCCCTTTCAAAGGATCGTGGATGGAATTTACCACCGACATCAATAGTGTGATGTATGCCTACATCGACAGAAAGAAAAAGTTACCGGTAACAACATTGTTGAGGGTCATTGGATACGAAAGCGACAAAGATATTCTTGAAATTTTTGACCTTGCCCAGGAAGTTAAGACTACAAAAGCCATCCTGAAAAAACATCTCGGCAGAAGGCTTGCTGCCCGTGTTGTACGTTCCTGGATTGAAGACTTTGTTGATGAAGATACTGGCGAAGTAGTTTCAATTGAACGTACCGAAGTAATTATCGACCGTGAGACAGTCCTTGAAGCTGACCATATTGACCAAATTATTGATTCCGGGGTCGAGACCATTCTTATACATAAGGATGAAGCTGATGGAATTGATTACTCAATCATTTTTAATACCCTGCAAAAAGACACAACAAATACTGAAAAGGAAGCAGTTGAGTTTATTTATCGGCAGTTGCGAAATGCAGAACCACCCGATGAAGAAACTGCAAGGGGGATTATTGAAAAGTTGTTTTTCTCGGATAAACGTTACGACCTTGGCGAAGTTGGAAGGTACAGGATCAATAAGAAACTGGATCTTGATGTGCCAATGGAAACTAAAATCCTTACCAAGGAAGATATCATTTCGATTATTAAATATCTCATCGAAATGGTCAACTCCAAACGTGAGATAGATGACATCGACCACCTAAGCAACCGCCGCGTAAGAACTGTTGGAGAACAATTATATTCCCAGTTCGGTGTTGGCCTTGCCCGTATGTCACGTACAATCCGCGAACGTATGAATGTTCGTGACAACGAGGTTTTCACCCCAACTGATTTGATTAACGCAAAGACACTTTCATCAGTAATCAATTCATTTTTTGGCACCAACGCACTGTCACAATTCATGGATCAAACCAACCCGCTATCTGAGCTGACCCACAAAAGAAGGGTATCTGCTTTGGGCCCCGGGGGACTCTCCCGCGAGCGTGCAGGTTTTCAGGTGCGTGATGTACACTACACACACTATGGCAGGCTTTGCACCATCGAAACCCCGGAAGGGCCAAACATTGGTTTAATATCCTCACTGTGTGTCTTCGCAAAGATCAATAAACTTGGTTTTATCGAAACACCTTATAAACATGTGGTCGATGGTCAGGTTATTTTAGGCGATAAGCCCGAATACCTCAGTGCCGAGGAAGAAGAAAATAAAATTATCGCACAGGCCAACTCCCTGCTGAACGACGATGGTAAATTTACAAACGATAAGGTCAAAGTCCGTTATCAGGCCGACTATCCTATTGAAGAGAGGGAAAATGTCGATTACATTGATATGGCCCCAAACCAGATCGCATCTATTGCGGCATCCTTAATCCCATTCCTTGAGCACGACGATGCTAACCGCGCCTTGATGGGTTCAAACATGATGCGCCAGGCAGTACCCTTGCTCAACCCTGAAGCCCCAATTGTTGGAACAGGTATCGAAAGGGGGGTTGCCATTGATTCACGTGTCCTGTTAACTGCCGAAGGTGATGGCTTGGTAGAATATATTGATGCAAATGAAATTGTTATCCGCTACACCAGGGTAGAGACCGAAAAACTGGTGAGTTTTGAGGATGATGTAAGATCATATAAACTTACTAAGTTTGCCCGTACTAACCAAAACACATCCATTAACCTTAGGCCAATCGTAAGGAAAGGCCAGAAAGTTGTTAAGGGCGAGGTGCTTTGCGAAGGGTATGGAACCCAAAATGGTGAACTTGCCCTGGGCAGGAACCTGATGGTGGCATTCATGCCATGGAAAGGCTACAACTTTGAGGATGCAATAGTAATTTCTGAAAAGGTGGTGAAGGAAGATATTTTTACTTCAGTACATATCGAAGAATTTACACTTGAAGTCCGTGACACAAAGCGCGGGGTTGAAGAATTAACTAATGATATCCCCAATGTCAGTGCCGAGGCAACAAAAGACCTTGACGAAAATGGATTAATCAGGATTGGTGCCGAAATAACCGAAGGTGATATCCTTATTGGAAAAATTACACCAAAAGGAGAATCAGACCCAACACCTGAAGAGAAACTGCTACGCGCTATTTTTGGTGACAAAGCCGGTGATGTTAAAGATGCTTCGCTCAAAGCTCCCCCTTCCATACGCGGGGTGGTGATAGATAAAAAATTATTTTCGAAGATAGGAAAAGACCGCAAAACCAAATCAATTGATAAGGATGTGGTCAGCGACCTTGAAAAAGATTATAATAAGTTGAACGCCGAACTAAAGGCAAAACTTGTTGACAAACTTATGGTTTTGGTCAGCGGTAAATCCTCACAGGGTGTTTATAGCAACTTCAAAGAAGAAATTGTACCTAAAAAGGTTAAGTTCAACCAAAAGATACTTATCGACATCAACTACCTTATTGTTAATCCAAACAAATGGACTACCGATAAGGAAAAGAATGCACTGATCTCTCAATTAGTCAATAATTATTTGATTAAATACAAAGAGATCCTTGGGATTTTCAACCGTAAGAAATTTGTGGCAACTGTTGGTGATGACTTGCCAAACGGCATTGTGAAAATGGCCAAGGTATTCGTTGCCAAGAAACGTAAGCTAAAAGTTGGTGATAAAATGGCAGGCCGCCACGGAAACAAGGGTATTGTCGCCAAAATTGTCCGCGAAGAAGATATGCCTTTCCTTGAAGACGGAACACCGGTTGATATCGTATTAAACCCACTGGGTGTACCTTCAAGGATGAACCTTGGCCAGATTTATGAAACAGTACTGGGCTGGGCAGGTAAAAAACTTGGGTTAAATTTTGCCACCCCGATTTTTGATGGGGCAACAACTGATGAGATCAACGAATATTTAGTAAAAGCCGAATTGCCCGAAAACGGTAAAGTTTATTTGTACGATGGTGGTACCGGTGAACGTTTTCACCAACCGGCAACCGTTGGATATATCTATATCCTCAAACTGCACCACATGGTTGACGATAAAATGCACGCCAGGTCCATTGGCCCCTATTCGCTAATCACCCAGCAACCACTTGGTGGCAAAGCACAATTTGGTGGCCAGCGTTTTGGTGAGATGGAGGTTTGGGCACTGGAAGCGTTTGGTGCATCCAATGTCTTACAGGAAATCCTTACCGTAAAATCTGATGATGTAACAGGCCGTGCAAAAGCCTATGAAACCATGGTTAAGGGAGAAAACATGCCTACACCGGGAATTCCCGAATCTTTCAATGTTCTTGTCCATGAGCTTCGCGGGTTGGGCCTGAATGTTACTTTTGATTAATGATACCTCTTCATTATCAATCTTTTACTTCAATATTTGTAAATATAAAATCTAAATGAAATTCCACAATGGCTTATAGAAAAGAAAGTAACATTGTAAACCGAGAATTTTCTCAAATCACTATTAGCCTGGCTTCGCCCGAAACTATTCTTGAACGAAGTTATGGTGAAGTCCTAAAACCCGAAACCATCAATTACAGGACCTATAAACCTGAACGGGACGGATTGTTTTGTGAACGTATTTTTGGCCCTGTTAAAGATTGGGAGTGCCATTGCGGAAAATATAAGCGGATTAGGTACAAGGGCATTGTTTGCGACCGGTGTGGTGTTGAAGTTACCGAGAAAAAAGTCCGCCGCGAAAGGACCGGGCACATCCAGCTTGTTGTCCCGGTTGCGCATATCTGGTTTTTTAGGTCGTTGCCAAACAAAATTGGCGCAATGTTGGGCCTTCAGACCAAGAAACTCGACACCATTATTTATTTTGAAAAATATGTGGTGATAAACCCGGGGATAAAAGAAGCTGACGGAATTAAATATCTTGATTTTATTTCTGAAGAAGAATATTTCGAGATCATGGAAACCGTACCTGCCGAAAACCAATATCTCGATGATAGCGACCCCAGCAAATTCATTGCAAAAATGGGGGCCGAAGCACTTCATGATTTACTGGCACGCCTCGACCTGGACGAGTTATCGTACCAACTCCGCCACAAGGCCCATACCGAAACTTCGCAACAAAGAAAAGCCGATGCGTTAAAACGCCTACAGGTACTGGAAGCATTTAGGGATTCGCGCAACAGGATTGAAAACCGTCCTGAATGGATGATCGTAAAAGTTGTTCCGGTCATACCTCCTGAATTAAGGCCTTTGGTACCGCTCGATGGCGGAAGGTTTGCCACCTCTGACCTGAACGACCTGTACCGCAGGGTAATTATTAGGAACAACCGTCTTAAAAGGCTTATCCAGATCAAAGCACCTGATGTGATCATGCGTAATGAAAAACGTATGCTCCAGGAAGCTGTGGATTCATTGTTTGATAACTCAAGAAAAGCCAATGCGGTAAAAACCGAATCTAACAGGGCATTAAAATCATTGAGCGACAGCCTCAAGGGAAAACAAGGAAGGTTCCGTCAGAACCTGCTCGGCAAACGTGTTGATTATTCAGGCCGTTCTGTTATAGTTGTAGGCCCCTATTTATCACTTAACGAATGTGGTATCCCAAAAGAGATGGCTTCTGAACTTTTCAAGCCATTTATTATCCGCAAGATGTTGGAAAGGGGAATTGTTAAAACCGTAAAATCGGCAAAGAAAATTGTTGACAGAAAAGACCCTGTTGTTTGGGATATTTTGGAAAACATACTAAAAGGCCACCCCATAATGCTTAACCGTGCCCCTACCCTTCACCGGTTGGGCATCCAGGCTTTCCAGCCAAAGCTTATCGAAGGCAAGGCAATTCAGCTCCACCCACTTGTATGTACGGCATTCAACGCCGACTTTGATGGCGACCAGATGGCCGTTCATGTCCCTTTGGGAAATGCAGCAATACTTGAAGCACAACTTTTAATGCTGGCTTCACACAACATACTTAACCCGGCAAATGGGGCACCAATTGCCGTACCTTCCCAAGACATGGTGTTGGGACTTTATTACATTACCAAGGCAAGGCAAAATCTCCCTGAACACCCTATCAAAGGGGAAGGCTACAATTTTTATTCCCCCGAAGAAGTAATCATAGCCCACAATGAAGGCCAGGTTGACTTACATGCCATTATTAATGTGATGCTACCGGTAACAAAGGATGAGATAACTTCTAAAGAACTTACTGAAACTACTGTAGGCAGGGTTATTTTTAACCAGGTTGTACCTGAAGAAATTGAGTATATCAATCAGGTGCTCACCAAGAAAGCCCTGCGTGATATTATTGGGGACGTACTTAAACGCACTGATACGGCCACTACGGCCAAATTCCTGGATGACATTAAACACCTTGGGTTTACCATGGCATTTGAGGGCGGGCTATCGTTTAACCTTGGAGATGTAATTATTCCTGAAATAAAGGAAACCCTTATTGCGAAAGCCAACGAAGAGGTAGATGAAGTAGTTACCAACTACAACATGGGCTTCATTACCAACAATGAAAGATATAACCAGATTATTGATATCTGGACACATACCAATTCGCACCTTACCCACACACTCATGGACCAGTTGGCGAAAGACAGACAAGGTTTCAATGCTGTGTACATGATGCTCGATTCGGGCGCCCGTGGCAGTAAGGAGCAAATCAGGCAGCTTTCAGGTATGCGTGGATTGATGGCAAAACCACAAAAATCAGGGGCTACAGGAGGTGAAATTATAGAAAACCCAATTCTGTCGAACTTTAAAGAAGGGCTAACAGTATTGGAATACTTTATTTCGACCCACGGTGCCCGTAAAGGTCTTGCCGATACCGCCCTCAAAACTGCCGATGCCGGTTATCTTACCCGTCGTTTGGTTGATGTGGCACAAGATGTAATTATTTCTGAAAAAGACTGTGGCACCCTTAGGGGGCTTACTTCTTCAACACTAAAGAAAAACGAAGAAGTTGTAGAAACACTTTTTGACAGGATATTGGGCCGTACATCCCTACATGATGTTTACCACCCGTTGACAGGTGAACTGATTATTGCTGCAGGCGAACAGCTTACCGAAGAGATTTCCGCAATAATTGAGGAATCCCCAATTGAGTCTATTGAAATCCGCTCGGTACTGACATGTGAATCAAAACATGGAGTTTGTGCCAGATGTTATGGGCGTAACCTTGCAACAGGCCGCATGGTACAAAAAGGTGAGGCAGTTGGGGTTATTGCCGCACAATCCATTGGCGAGCCGGGCACTCAGCTAACGCTTAGGACCTTCCACGTTGGTGGTGTTGCCGGGGGCAATATATCTTCAGAATCCAAGATCGAAGCCAAATTTGATGGGAAACTTAAAATTGAAGGACTAAGATCGGTACATACCACAAACGAAGGCGGAAAAGAATACCAGGTCGTAATCGGCCGTTCTGCTGAAATGAGGATACTCGACAAAGAGACCGGCATCTTACTTACTTCAAGCAATATCCCTTACGGCTCCAATCTCTACTTTAGTGATGGGGACACCGTGAAGAAAGATGTTTTAATCTGCGAATGGGACCCGTACAATGCAGTAATTATTTCGGACATGAGCGGTAAGTTGGTGTTTAACAACATAGTTGAAAATAGGACTTTCAGGGTTGAATCTGACGATCAAACAGGATATTTCGAAAAGGTAGTTATCGAATCCCGTCAGAAAGCAAAGAACCCTTCGATTAGTGTTGTTGATGGTGATGACAATATTCTTAGGACTTATGACTTGCCGGTGGGGGCACACATTTCGGTTGACGAAGGACAGGACATAAAAGCAGGTGGGGTTCTGGTTAAGATCCCTCGCGCTATTGGAAAATCCGGCGACATCACCGGAGGCCTTCCACGTGTTACCGAGCTTTTCGAAGCAAGAAACCCATCCGATCCTGCAAAAGTCGCAGAAATTGATGGTGTGGTTTCGTTCGGGAAAAAACTCAAACGCGGCAATAAGGAAATTATCATCACCTCCAAAACAGGTGAAGAAAAGCGTTACCTTGTTGCTACATCCAAGCAGATACTTGCACAGGAAAACGACTTTGTTAAAGCAGGAACCCCACTTTCGGAAGGTGCCCTGACCCCGGCGGATATTTTGGCCATTAAAGGCCCGATGAAAGTTCAGGAGTATATCGTGAACGAAATCCAGGAGGTATATCGTTTACAAGGTGTTAAGATTAATGACAAACACTTTGAGGTAATTGTTAGGCAAATGATGCGCAAAGTTGAAGTTGCCGATCCGGGCGATACCAAATTCCTCGAAAGTGAACTTGTTAATAGGATTGAATTTCAGGATGAAAACGATTGGATCTTTGGAAAGAAAGTTATTATCGATCCGGGCGATTCGGCCATTTTTAAAGCCGGCCAAATTGAATCGGCAAGAAAACTAAGGGACGAAAACTCCCAGCTTAGGCGGAAGGACAAAAACCTTGTTGACGCAAGGGATGCCCAGCCTGCAACTGCACGTCAGGTGCTACAGGGAATTACCAAAGCATCGCTGCTTGTTGGGCATAAAATCCCGGCCGGTACCGGACTGAGGGAATATGAAGACCTGATTGTCGGGTCTAAGGAAGAGTACGAAAGCCTCATGCACTCATCACGGTCAGTGAAAGATGAGTATGAATAAAATTTGAAATCATCTGATGCAAAAACCAAAAAATTGATTTTTTTGGTTTTTGCTTTTTTTAGCAATATCAAAAAATAAACATCATGGAACCAAACCAACCACAAAAAAACAAATTAAACATTGAACTTAGTGATGAGGTGGCAGAAGGCACCTATTCAAACCTTGCCATAATTACCCATTCGAGGTCTGAATTCGTGGTGGACTTTATTAAAATGCTTCCGGGGATACCCAAAGCAAAAGTTAAATCGCGTATCATTCTTACACCACAGCACGCCAAAAGACTGGTAAAAGCCCTGCAGGAAAACATCAAGAAATTTGAAACAATGCATGGCAACATCAAGGGGTCAGATATGGATCAAATCCCCTTTAGCCTTGGAGGGCCAACAGCCCAGGCATAAAAGGAAGTGGGGTGATGGAGTGATGGAGTGATGGAGTAGTGGAGTGATGGAGCGTTAAACCTTCAAACTTTTCCACTTTTCCATCCTTCCAACTTTCCATCCTTCCAACATTCCATCCTTCCATTTTTCCATCCTTCCAACATTCCATCCTTCCATTTTTCCATCCTTCCAACTTTCCATTTCCCTATTCTTCCAACTTTCCCTTCTTCCAACTTTCCATTCTTCAACCTTTCCATTCTTCCAACTTTCCATCCTTCCAACTTTCCATTTCCCTATTCTTCCAACTTTCCTTTCTTCCAACTTTCCATTCTTCAACCTTTCCATCCTTCCAACTTTCCATTTCCCTATTCTTTCACCTTTCCATTCTTCCATTTTTCCATACTTCCAACATTCCATTTTCCTATTCTTCCAACTTTCCAACTTTCCAACTTTCCATCCTTCCAACTTTCCATCGTTCCAACTTTCCATCTTTCCCCCTCCTCCTACTCCATCTATCAAGCATTCAAGCATTTCCATAAAACGCTGATTTAATGCTTAAAGCGCATTAAAACATGCCATGCCTTAACATACCTTAACAACAGGCTTAACAAAATTTAACAGCAAATGAGTAATTAATAAAATACCCCGGAGTTATCTTTGCTCCAAAAAAAAACCAACATCAAATGATAGAGACAAACATCAGGGAACTTAACGAAAAAATACAACAGGAGAGTTCATTTATTGATTTGATCAACCTCGAAATGAACAAGGTGATCATTGGCCAGAAACATATGGTTGAAAGACTAATGATCGGGCTGCTTGCCAACGGGCATATTTTGCTGGAAGGTGTCCCCGGATTGGCAAAAACATTGGCCATCACCTCCCTTGCAAATGTTATCGAGGCCAAATTCAGCCGGATACAATTTACACCGGACCTTTTGCCTGCCGACCTTTTGGGCACACTTATCTACAGTATGAAAAATGAGGAATTCCTCGTAAGGAAAGGCCCTATTTTTGCCAACTTCATTTTGGCCGACGAGATAAACCGGTCGCCTGCAAAAGTACAAAGCGCACTTTTGGAGGCTATGCAGGAACGTCAGGTTACCATTGGGGACGAGACATTCCCACTTGAGGAGCCTTTCCTTGTTTTGGCTACACAAAACCCAATCGAACAAGAGGGGACTTATCCGCTGCCCGAAGCACAGGTTGACAGGTTTATGATGAAAGTTGTAATCTCCTATCCTGAAAAAGAAGAGGAAAAACTTATCCTTCGGCAAAACGCCCTCAACGAAAAAGCCACAACAAATACGGTCATCAACCCAAAGGATATTTTAAGGGCCAGGGAAGTTACGCGTGAAGTTTACTTAGATGAAAAAATTGAAAATTACATTATTGATATCGTTTTCGCAACCAGGTACCCATCCGAATATAAGTTAAAAAACTTCGAAAACCTTATCAACTACGGAGCTTCGCCACGTGCATCAATTAACCTTGCCCTTGCAGCAAAAGCCTTTGCATTCATCAAGCGCCGGGGGTATGTCATCCCCGAAGATATCAGGGCCGTCGCCCACGATGTAATGCGCCACAGGATTGGCCTTACCTACGAAGCCGAAGCCGAAAATATTACATCCGAGGACATCATTAACGAAGTTTTAAATACCGTTGAAGTCCCGTAAAATGTATCGGTGATTAATCATCAACCCATAAAGTTTTAGATTTTATCAAAAGTAAATTCGAATTTTAGTTCAGATTTTAAGATATGGACGCTGCTGAAATATTTAAAAAAGTAAGGAAAATTGAGATCAAGACCCGAGGGTTGTCCAATCAGATTTTTTCGGGGCAATACCACAGCAACTTCAAGGGAAGGGGCATGGCCTTTAGCGAAGTTAGGGAATATCAATTTGGTGACGATATCAGGAGCATCGACTGGAATGTTACGGCACGGTTTAACCACCCCTATGTTAAGATTTTTGAAGAGGAGCGCGAACTAACCGTTATGTTGCTAATTGATGTTAGCGGATCAAATGAATTTGGCACAAGGGTAGAAATGAAGGAGGACATGATAACCGAAATTGCCGCTGTCCTGGCTTTTTCTGCTATCCAAAACAACGATAAGGTCGGGGTGATTTTTTTTAGTAACACCATCGAAAAATTCATCCCGCCAAAAAAAGGGACCTCACATATTTTAAGGATAATCCGTGAACTTGTGGATTTTAAAACAGTGAACCAGGGGACAAATATATCTGAGTCGCTCAGGTTCCTCACAAATGCCATCAAAAAGCGGTGTACAACATTTCTTCTTTCCGACTTTATGGACAAAGGCTTCGAGGAGGCCATGCAAATTGCAAACAATAAGCACGATGTTGTTGCCATCCGCATTTACGACCCACGCGAAACAGAACTGCCAAATATAGGCCTGGCAAAATTTAAAGATGCCGAATCCGGGCAAAGCACCTGGGTTGACACTTCATCGGCAGTAACCCAAAAAACTTATCGCGACTGGTTTATGGAAACAGAAAAGTACCTTAAACGGGTTTTCCTGAAAAGTGGCGTTGATGTGGCAAAAATCAGGACCGATGAGGATTATGTTAAACCGTTGCTCAGCTTATTTAAACGAAGGGGAGCAAGGTAACAGAGGAAAAAAATGAGGCAATTACAAACAAACATACTGCTGATTATTATTTTGCTACTGGCAAAACCTGTTATTTCGCAGGATGTAAAAGCTGATGCAAAACTTGATACCAACGTCATACTGGTTGGGGATCAAATTGGGTTTCGGATTGAGCTGGCACTCCCCGAAAATTACAATTTTAGCTGGCCGGTTTTTGATGATACCCTTACCGGTGACATCGAAATTGTAAAGAAATCGAAAGTGGATACAACGGCCACAAATAACGGTTTGATGAACATCCGCCAGGATTTTACCATCACATCGTTCGATTCGGGCTATTATCTTATACCTCCAATAAGTTTCAAATATGGAATTGCTGGCGGAACGCTTTCCGACCAGGTTGAGACCGAACCTTATTTACTTAATGTTTTCACAGTTGAAGTTGACACAACCAAATCTTTCATGCCCATAAAAGGCCCCATGGAAGCACCCTATACTTTTGCCGAGATATTTCCGTGGATTTTATTGGCAATAGCGATCCTGCTTATTGCAGGCCTGACCATTTATTTTTTGGTCAAAAAAGAGAAAAACATACCATTATTTGCCCCCAGACCAAAGCCAAAACTTCCTCCACATACTGTTGCCCTGGATGCCCTCGACAAATTAAAAAATGAAAAACTTTGGCAGCAAGGCCACGTAAAGAAATACCATACGAGATTAACTGAAATAGTGAGGATTTATATTGAAGACAGTATGGAAGTGAGGGCCGTGGAAATGACATCGCCTGAGATTTTGGGGGCTATCGGCCAAACCGGCCTGGATAAAAAAGATATTGGGCCATTAAAAGAAATACTTGAACTTGCCGACCTGGTTAAATTCGCCAAATTCAAACCTCAGCCTTCTGAAAATGGAGATTCGTTGGAACGGGCTTATGATTTCGTAAAAAGAACCATGAAGAAACAAGAAGTCATCGAAGGGGAAAAGCCTGAAGTCCAGGATAAACAGGAAACGAAAGAGGGATCATCAGATAATGATGATATTCCTACTTCACCCTTCGTAAAGAATATCTCTTCAGGGATTAACATCCCTGCTGATTTGGACAGTAAATCCGAATATTCAAAATACCTGGCTGAAAAGTACAAATCCCAATAATGACTTCTGAAGAGTATCTTTCAAGCATAAAAGAATAAAAAGCCATGCTAAGAAATATAGAATTTGCAAACCCGGAATATTTATACCTGTTGGTGATCATACCGTTAATGATTGCCTGGTACTGGTATAAAAACAACCGTAGCAAGGCTGAAATTCAAATTTCTACAACCGGCCCATTCAGCAAATCCCGCAAGACCATCAGGCAATATTTGTTTCACAGTACATTTATTTTTAGGGTAATTGCCACCGGTTTGTTGATTGTTGCCCTTGCACGGCCACAGTCCTCGTCCAGCAGCCAGGATATTTCTATCGAAGGTATCGATATTGTTATGGCAATGGATATTTCGAGCAGTATGCTTGCCGAGGATTTAAAGCCCAACCGTTTGGAAGCTGCAAAAGATGTGGCTGAAGATTTCATTGAGGGACGGCCCAACGACAGGGTGGGGCTTGTGGTTTTCGCAGGCGAAACCTTTACGCAGGTGCCACTTACAACCGACCATAAGGTACTTAAAAACATGTTTGTTGATGTAAAAAGCGGGATGATCGAAGATGGCACTGCCCTGGGCGATGGCCTGGCAACAGCGGTTACACGGCTCCGCGACAGCAAGGCCATCAGCAAGGTCATTATTTTGCTCACCGATGGAGTAAATAATATGGGGGCACTCGACCCGGTGTCGGCAGCCGAAATAGCAAAATTATATGGGATCAGGATTTACACTATTGGGGTAGGAAGCGAGGGCATGGCGCCATATCCGCGCCAAACGGCCTTTGGGCTGCAATATCAGAACGTTGAGGTAAACATTGATGAGGAATTACTGAAAGAAGTGGCGCAAATGACCGATGGAAAATACTTCAGGGCAACCAGCAACAGGAAGCTAAAAGATATTTACAACGAAATTGATGAGCTGGAAAAATCAAAAATTGATGTTACCGAATTTCACAAAAAGAGTGAAGAATTTGAAATTTTTGTACTGTTCGCATTGCTGTTTTTTATTTTGGAAATATTATTAAAGAATACTGTTTTTAAGACAACACCATAGAGATGAGGCCCAAAATCCTAATCCCGAAAGTTTTCGGGGTTGAGTTTGTTTTGTTGGTTTAAAAAGACCTAACAGGTTTTAAAAACCTGTTAGGTCTGAACTCATCACTTTTTAATTTTCGTTTTTTGATTTACAATTAAACATTAAAAATTCCTACAATGCAAATGTTCCAATTTGCCAAACCTGAATATTTTTACGGATTGCTGATGATACCGGTTTTCATCATCCTATTTGCGTTGATGCTTTCGTGGAGAAAACGGGCCATGAAAAGGTTTGGCGATTTGAAATTAGTAAACAAACTAATGCCGGACAGATCGAAAGGCCGGGCTGCCATAAAATTTATTGTCCTCATGCTGGCCTACACCCTTATCATCTTTGGGCTGGCCAACCCGCAAATTGGCTCCAAACTCGAAAAAATCGAAAGAAAAGGCATCGACCTGGTCATTGCAGTTGATGTTTCTAACAGTATGCTGGCACAGGACATTAAACCTAACCGTCTGCTGCGTGCCAGGCAATCAATATCAAAGTTGGTTGATAAATTGAAAAACGACCGTATCGGGATTGTTGTCTTTGCCGGCAACGCCTACACCCAATTGCCCATCACCACCGACTATTCGGCCGCAAAGCTGTTCCTGTCAACCATCAACACCAACATCGTCCCAACACAGGGGACAGCCATTGCCGAAGCCATTGACCTGGCGGTGGAATCGTTTGATGAAAACGAACACGAAAAAGCAGTGATCATCATTACCGATGGCGAAGACCACGAAGGCAATGCCGTTAAAGCTGCTGAATCTGCTGCCGAAAAAGGCATCAGGATTTATACCATTGGCATGGGGCTGCCCGAAGGTGGCCCGATACCGGTTTTTAATAAATCAGGAAAACAGACAGGTTTTAAGAAAGACCTGAAAAATAATACAGTTATTACAAAGCTCAACGAAACCATGCTGCAGCAGATCGCCTCGGCGGGAAACGGAAAATATGTAAGGGCAAACAACGCCCAGACCGGACTGAGCATAATTTTTAATGAAATCAACAAACTGGAAAAAACCGAATTCGAATCCAGGGTCTTCTCCGATTACGAAGACAGGTTTCAATATCTTTTAGTCCCTGCATTGTTGCTTTTATTAATTGAATTTTTAATTTTTGAAAGAAGGGGAAAGAGGTTTAGGAACGTTAATCTTTTTGGTGAGAGAAGAAGAATTTAAATTGTAAATGATTTACTTTGAGAATGTTGTTTTGAAGTTATTAATTGTCATTTGTGGTCATTGATAATTATCTATAGAAATGATTTAGGCTTCATGTAAATACACCAAGAAGATTTCGTTTATTTTGGATATTTCGTTTATTTCGTTTATCTTTGCCGAAATAATTTAACACAGATATTATGTATTCACTGGAAAACATATCAAAACCATCAAAAGAAGAACAAAAAGCAGCTATGTTGTCGTATGATGCTCTTGTGTCAACAATTAATGAAATAAAGGATGAAAATCCTGAAATAGAGATAGAAGAAACTCAAGAAAGAATTAGGATACCATTAAATGCTTTAAAGTTATTAGCCAAAATATTAAAAGAAACAAGCAAAGGAAAGCCAGTATCAATAGTTCCAATTGCAACAGAAGTTACAACACAGGCAGCTGCAGAAATACTTGGTTGTTCAAGGCCTCATATTGTTAAGCTTTTGGAAACAGGAAAAATAAAGTTTACTAAAGTTGGTAAGCATAGACGCATCAGATATGAAGATATTATTTCATATAGGAATGAAATGAAAGCTGAACAAGAACGCCTAATTAACGAAATAATGGATACTGACGAAAAAGCTGGTTTATATGATTCATAGCGTTCGCTTTAAATGTGTTTTAGACACAAATGTTATTTATCCACTTTGGACAAGAGATTTGCTATTATGGTTTGCATTTTATGACTTGTACACTCCCAAATGGAGCAACAATATATTTTCAGAATGGATTGATGTCATGAAAAGAAAAGGTGTTAACGATGAGGAAGCCAATAAACGGGCAAATGTTATGAATAGGGCTTTCCCTGATGCTTTGGTCGAAAATTACGAACCATTAATTGAAGGTTTATCATTACCTGACACAGATGACAGACATGTTTTGGCAGCTTCAATTAAAACTAATGCAAACCTTATTATCACAAATAACCTCAAAGATTTCCCCAAAGAATACCTCGCCAGTTTTGGCCTTAAAGCTAAAAGTCCTGACGACTTTTTCACAGATATTATTGACATAAACCGAGAATTATCAGTACAAGCGTTTAGAAAACTTGTTTTAAACAAGAAAAATCCACCGTACGATGAATATGACGTTCTTGAGATATTTAGAAACAATGGATTAAAACGTACAGCTGATTATATACATTCTCTAATTTGAAAATATTTAACAGAGATAAATCAGAAACCATCTAAGAAAGTTGATTGAAAAATACGAACAAGACCATTGGTCTGAATCCTTAAAAATAACTGACAAACAAGTAAAAGAAAATGATTTGACAGAAATACTGGTTCGGGCAGAAAACGAATTTAATTACAAGAGAAAAGAACTTATTAACTTTTAATTTAGACTTCATAAGTATTTGTAAATAAGCTAAATAACAATTACAAATTCATGCATTTTTCAATGAATATTAGATATAAAAAGCTGAATATGAAAGACATAAAAGAAATATTACAATCATAGAATTCGCTATTTTGGATTTTTTTAATTTGAAACTAGTGTTACTTGATTTTCAATCATAAATCTTTTGGGTTTGAACAAGAAAATATCACAGTTGGTTTATTAAATCCATAATTCTTGTGTAAACAACACATAATTAGGCGAATTACTCCACTAAACAAAATTGTAATTTTCATATCTTTGATATTTAGTGTTTTATAAAAACAGACGTTTTGTTAGACATTCGTTATCAGCAAAATACACGAAGTCCAAATTAATAGTTATTAAGAAAAGAGTTCGATCTTCAATTAACTTGATGTCAGGAAAAGAAAACAATAAAGCTCAACAAATGAAAACAGTACCACTAACATACCATTTTATTATAATTTTCTTTTTCCTTGTTGGGGCCTGTGCCTCAGTAACGGCCCAACCGGAAAATAAATTTATCCGACGCGGAAATGATGCCTTTGAAAAAGGGGATTTTAAGAAGGCCGAAATTGATTACCGCAAGGCACTCGAAAAAAACATCAAATCTACCAAAGGGACCTACAACCTGGGTGGGGCCATTTACCAGCAGGAATCTTTTGAAGATGCGGCAAACCTTTATGGTTCGCTTGCCGAGAGCAACATATCCCCGGAGGAAAAAGCCAAATCATTCCATAATCTTGGAAATACGTTGATGAACATGCAACAATTTGATGCCGCTATCGAATCCTATAAAAATGCTTTACGGAACAACCCCGGTGATATGGAGACCAAATATAATTTGGAGTACGCCAAAAAAATGCTTCAGCAACAGCAGCAGCAGCAAGAGCAAAACCAGGAGGACCAGGACAAGCAGGATAAAAACGAGGATAAAAAAGATCAGGAACAAAAGCAGGATCAACAAAAGAAGGACGAACAAGACGAACAAAAAAAGGAACAGGACCAAAAGCAGGAACAAGAGCAAGACCAAAAACAAGATCAACAACAACAAAACCAGGACCAACAACAGCAGCAGCAGCAACAACAACAAAAGCAAATATCCAAAGAAGATGCAGAGCGTATGTTGCAGGCCCTGAAGGAAAACGAAAAGAAAACACTTGAAAAGCTTAAGCTCGAAAAGATGAAAAATGCCAGAAGGGTTAAAACCGAAAAAGATTGGTAGCCTGATTTCCGATGAACGATACAATTAAACATAGCATTTTTAGTTTAACTACCCGAAAAGCAGGAATGAGAAAAACATTAATTCTAATATCATTGATTTTTCTTTTAACATCGGCATCCTACGCCGATGGGGTTCAGTTTACTGCCACAGCCAAAACAACTGTCAGGGTTGGCGAAAAATTCCAGCTACAGTTTAAAATAAACGCAGAAGGTTCGGGGTTTAAAGGCCCCAGGATTTCAGATTTTCAGGTTCTAACCGGGCCAAATACTTCCACCAGTTCAAGTGTTCAAATTATTAACAGCAAGGTGACCCGTGAGGTATCTTATGTTTTTACCTACATCTTAAAAGCACGCCAGGCCGGTTCGTTCACAATCCCTGCCGCTACAATTAACTACAAGGGCAAACAGTACAAATCCAACTCCCTGAAAATTAAGGTTATTAAAGGGGGCACATCAGCTACGGGAAAAACTACTGGCAAAGATGATAAGGATAATGTATTCGTCAGGGCATATATAAACAATACGACACCGGTGCAGGGCGAACAGATAATATTGACCTACAAATTATTTACCTCGGTCCCCATTTCAAATATCGACGACAGCAAAATATCTTCCTTCCCCGGGTTTTGGTTAAAAAACCTGTTAGGCAACAGAAAGGGCTACACCCAAACCCGCGAACAAATTGAAGGTACCGAGTATGTGGTTGCCGAACTTAAAAAATTTGCACTGTTCCCTCAGCGAAGCGGAGAGATAACTATCCAGCCAGCGGAGCTGAATTGTGTTGCACAAATCCAATCGAGTTCGCAGCGAAGAAGTTCTAATTCGGTTTTTGACAGCTTTTTTAACGATCCGTTTTTTAACAGCCGTTATCAAAATATAGAAAAGCAACTGTTCTCAAATAGCCTGAAGATTAATGTCAGGCCATTGCCCGGGAAAGACAAACCGGCAAACTTCAGCGGGGCGGTCGGTTCATATAGTTTTAAATCTGAAATCGACAAAACCGAAGTAAAAGCCAACGAGGCCATCACACTTAAATTTACGCTGAAGGGCCAGGGCAACCTTCAATTAATTGATCCCCCGGTCATAAATTTCCCCACCGACTTTGAGGTTTTCGACCCTGAAATTAAAAACAATATTAAAACGTCGGTAAATGGGGTATCGGGCACCAGGACTTTTGAATACCTTATAATTCCTCGAAACCCGGGAGATTACACCATCAAACCTGTTGAATTTTCTTTTTTCAATATCAAAACCAGAAAATATGTAACCCAAAAAACACCCACCTATAATATAAAGGTGAACCGTGGTGAAGGAAATTCGGCAAATATTACTTACAGCGGGGCCAGTCAGGAAGACATCCAATACATTGGCAGGGACATCAGGCATATCAAGCTGCCACCATATAACCTGCGCCCCATCGGTTTTTTCTTCTTCAGGTCGCTCAATTATTATGCACTTATCTTTATTCCTGTTTTAGTTTTTGTCATCCTTCTAATTGTTTGGCGGAAAAATATAAAACGTCGCGGCAACATAGTGATGGAGAAAAACAGAAAGGCGACCAAAGTGTCGAAAAAGCGTTTGAAAACAGCCTCTGTTTTTATGAAGGAAGATAAAGGTGACGAATTTTATGAAGAGGTTTCAAAGGCATTGTGGGGGTACATCAGCGACAAATTTAATATTTCGAGGTCGGAACTATCGATGGACAACGTAAAAGATAAACTTCTGGGCAAATCGGTGGATGAACAAATTATCAATCAATTTATCGAAACCCTGAACAATACTGAATTTGCGCGGTTTGCCCCGGGCGATAAATCTCAAAAAATAGAAGATATCTATAACCAGGCCCTTGAAATAATAAGCAAGATTGAAAGAGAATTAAATTAACCTGACACTGAATGAAGATTTTCCTTTCCATATTATTATTAATTTTGCTTGAAGAAGCCAATAAAGTTTACAATGAAGGCTCGTACGGCCAGGCCATTGAGCTATATGAAAAAGTATTGGAAAATGGCTACACATCGGCCGAGGTTTATTACAATTTGGGAAATGCCTTTTTCAAACAAAACAATTTTGCGGCAGCCATATTAAATTACGAAAAAGCCAAAAAGATTGAGCCGAATGATGAAGACATTAATTTCAACCTGAAGATAGCCAACAACAGGATTGTTGATAAGATTGAAACCGTGCCAGAATTATTTTACCTGCAATGGTGGAACTCACTTATTTACGCGCTCACCGTGGATCAGTGGGGTTGGACAGGCCTGATATCCTTTTTTTTACTTTTGGTTATGGCCCTGATTTTTCTGTTATCGCGTATTGTTTGGTTAAAAAAGTTGTCGTTTTGGTTTGGTTTGCTCTTTTTGCTTATCTCCATTTCAACCTATGCACTGGCCAATCAAAAGTTTAATTCGTTCAGAAAAGACCATGAAGCTATTGTTTTTACACCAACTGTTACGGTAAAAAGCTCTCCGTCCGAAAGTAGCATCGACCTGTTTGTTATCCACGAAGGCACCAAAGTTGAACTCACCGATAATTTAGGCGATTGGTATGAAATTAAAATTGCCAATGGCAGTGTTGGGTGGATAAAGAATGATGATATCGAAAAAATTTAGAAACAGTATTACCAATTAGAGTCTGTCTTTAAAGTCGATAGTTTATAATTTCAGGTTAATCCCGCACGTGCGGGAATATATGATTTTTGATTTGTCTGACGTTCACACATTTCTGAAATAAAAAATCGTTAATCTTCAAACTTGTCCGTATGGATCGTTAATCAGTTTTATGGTACTTTATGGACAGACAATTAATGACGTTTTTTTTGGGCGGCTGAACCAGGCCTGCCCGTCCGAAGCATAGCGAAGGCGGGCTTTCCATTTGTAGTTGTCTCATGCCGGCTGGTTTTTGTAGGTGGTGCGTGGGCTTTCACCGCCCGTCCGAAGCGCAGCGAAGGCGGGTTTCCTCAGCCTCCGCCCACCAACAAAAACTACAGCCGCCTCCCGATAACTATCGGGATCAACAAGCTACCACTCCAATCCCTGCCGCATTATACCACGTTCAAACTATTTCCTGTGATTCAGGAGTGTAACATTAATGAATTGCACAATTCTTCGCATGCAGAATAAAAAAGGATAAAAAGTGTCAACTTTCGGCATCTTTCATTTCTCGATTTACCCTGTTAAATGGCGCAGCTTTAATTTATCAGGGTCAACTACTTTCATAGGTAAATAAAAAATGCCAAAAAAAATCCTGCATCAAAAATGCAGGATTTTTTTTTCACCTTAAAAATATTACTCCATTACAGCCCGAGTTTATTCTTTAACTCTTTGCCCAAACCATTTTTGTTCAACAAAACATACACTGTGTTCAATTTCACAAAAGCATCCGACATGTTAATGGTTTCGTCCCCAGCTTCACAAGCCCCTTTTCCAACAATGTAGGCATTGCCGTTTTTATCTTCGCTAATTCCGTAGAGTGTCAAAAAATTGTAAGTGCCGCTCACCAACAGTTCAAAATTCTTCTGCCTCTCATCATCCGATATTGCCCTCTCCTCAACAGGTTCAAACACCTTCTCGGTCGATTCATCGTTATCTTCCTGCCCTGGCATACTAACTGCCGGGACAATTGCAACATCTTCTTCAGCATAAATCATCCTGCTATCGGTAAATCCATACCAGCCTACGGCATATCCATTCTTAATTGCACTTGAGATCGCATTTTGCAAATCGGATGAAGTAACATTGAAAAACTCATCTTTGTCCCAATTATTCTTCAATTCCAATACAAACGGTTTGTAATTTTCCTGGCGGCCATCCACAGTTAACATTATATAATCAGATGAATTGATCCCCGCTTCCCCGGCAAAAGATTTTGGTGTGTAATCCTTTCCATGATATTTAAACTCCATTTTAGTATCGCCGATGTACTTCGATAAGGCAGCGTCAAATGTATTTTGCCAACGATCGGTAAATTCCCCATTTTCCTTCTCAAGCACTAATCTTAAAGTCCCACGGATAATTGCATCCATTTCACCGGATTGCTTATCCATAACATTCATGTCCGATTTCATATATGCCGGTTCAGGTGCCATTCCATATTGATCCATCAATTTAAACACATCGAAAGGTATCCCCTTTTCCGTTACCTTTATTTCACCCTTACTATCTAAATAAGCCTGGGCTTTCAAAATGTAAGCATTGTGAATAAAATCCATTTCGGCGATATCGTAAATCCCTTTACCTGATCTTATCATTTCAGCTTCAATCAAAGCAGCACCTACATTGCTCCAGCATGAGTTTATACGTTGAATGTCTTTTGAAGGCGTTATTTCAACACTGTTTTTAACTTTCAAATCGTAATACGGCTCCTGCGAAAACAAAACAGGGGCATTTACAAAAGCAACCAGTGTTAAAAGCATCAATACCAATGAATTAATTCTTTTCATAAATAATTTATTTTAGGATGGTTAAATACATTTAAATTTGCGGCAAATATAGTTTTTAAAGTTTATGAACTTTACAAAAACTGTGCACAAAATCTATATTTGCAAAAAAACAGTTGGATTAACTCTGATCGATCAATAATATTTTGTTCCTTATTAATTAAATACCAATGCATAAGAAAAATTCAGTGGCAGACATTTGCATTTTTAAACATGAGGTAGGTCAGTTGAATTATTGAGCATGAGGTAGGGTCACTTATTTAAAATCGAAATGAATTGAAAATTTACGTTTCTGATTGGATTTTTTTTTTCAACTTTGTTCCTTCAAATTTTTACTGTTTTTCGTGTGTTTTTTGCATAAATTGTATGATTTTCAGTCTGCACCGTTAACTGGTTATCGTTTGCCGAAAACTGATCTCATATTGAAAGACAGTATGTTGCAAATTATTTTTGTTTAACTATCAGACAATTGACAAAAATTTATTATTGACGATTAGATTTGCTTTAATCAAAAAAAGTGTACATTGTGCCGCTTTAATCAAAAACAGAAATTTAAGATATTAACTTTATAATAATCAAATTTAGATTGATATGAAAAGTAAACTTTTACCATTTAGTTTGATAATCTTTATTCTTGGGTTTACTACGATTATCCTGACATCTGGATGGGTAAACAACTTCCAGACAGGGAAATCCGACCAGGGTAACAGCAGTATCAAAAGTGCTGATGAGTACCTGCAAAAAATGAGAAGCAACCAGGTAACCGGCAAAATTGATCCGCAAGATGTCCTTAAAGCCAGGCAACAGATTGAACAAATGAATTACAAATCGGGGAACGGACTTGGTCTCAACTGGGAAGAAATGGGACCAGATAACGCCCCCGGAAGAGTAAGGGCAGTTATTTTCGATGAAAATGACGCCAGTGGACAAACCATCATTGTAGCAGGTGTTACCGGTGGCCTTTGGAAAACAACTAACCTTGGGGCTACCTGGAATAAAATTAATGAAGGGGGCAAAAACCTTTCCATCACCTCGCTGACGCAGGCAGCTGACGGAACCATTTACGCCGGTACCGGTGAATTCTTTTGCACCACTGACGACACTTACTATGGAGGATTAGTTGGCCAGGGAATGTATAAATCTACTGATGGTGATGTTTTTGAGATCATACCCGAAACCGTCCCTGATATCACACAAGACCCCGATACAGTGGATTGGGCCTACATCAACAACATTGTCGTGTCCCCATCGTCGCAGCGTGTGTTTGCAGCCACCAACACTGGTTTATTTTACTCTAACGATGGGGTAAACGGATGGCAAAAAGCTATTGATATGATCTATGATACAGTTCTATATGATGTTGACCTGGCCATTGATTCCGTGGTACATTGCGATTCTTACGAAATTGTAGGAAATGGATTTGTGATAAACAACCCCCAATATTCCCCTCCCGACACAACGGAATACAGCAAAACACAAAATGAACTTATCCACAACATAATTGAACTGGGGGCCAAGCCCTGTACTGATGTTGCCGTTAATACTGATGGTCTAATTTACGCCACCTTCGACAACTTGGTTTTTCGGGCCAACGAAAGTGATATGGTGTTTAAAAACCTTTCGGCCAACCCAAACAATCCGTATGAGATGGAGCGTGAATTTAGGGCATATACCACTACCCTGACAGTAATTGACACATTGGGCAACACCGATTCAAGGACAATACAATTTACCGACACCACTGATTATGCAAATGCAGTCATCGGGACACCAAGCCCATTGGCATTAAATCCGGGCAGGACCGAAGTTGAAATTTCACTGACCGGCCCGGCCGTTGTTTATGCAACCTGTACAGGCCAGTTCGGTTTTCTCGACAACGTTTATTTCTCTGAAGATAATGGAGATACCTGGATCATAATTTTCCCGGGAAGTTCTTCCTTAGAAATTTTTGATGGTACAGGCTGCTATAATAATACACTTGCCGTCTTTCCGGATGACCCTTTCAAAATATTAGTAGGTGGAAATGATATGTGGTTGGGCGAACGTTATGAAAATACTAACGGATATTATATATGGGGTGCCGGTCCGGTAACTTCACCGTTCAATGTCCCATCTGGACATCATAAATATGCATTCCGCCCGGGTTCCAATTCTCAATTAGTGGTAGCTACCGACAACGGGATAACTTTAATGAAGTTTTCAGCATCAGGCAACGAGTTTACTAACCTCTCAAATGGATTAAACATAACACAATGTTACACTGTAGGCCCTTCGGGAGCCCGCCATGAACTTCTTTGCGGGACGCAGGGAGATGGCACTCAATACATTAGTGGCCATGGAAATACACCTGAATATGCTGAAAAGATTTTTGGGCAAACGGGCGGATATTGTGCCATATCACTAATAAACCCTGATGCATTTGTTTACAGCCGGGACCCGGGGGTAATTGTAAGGTCAGAGGATAAAGGCCAAAATACTTCGGTGAATTTCGCGCCACCTGCCAGTAATATTTTTATGACACCAATATTAATGTGGGAATCTTTTGAAGATTACAATTCCAGGGATTCTGTTACATATTATAATGTCTCCGACTCAACAATTCAAAGTGGTAAAATGATACTATGCCGTAGCGCAAATTTTAATCATCCATTTTATCATATGCTTACTGAAGATTTAGCTGATGGTGATTCCCTGATGGTGCAAGACATTATACAATCCAAACTATTTAATGCCAATGCCGGAAACAGCGGGATACAAATGACAAAAGGCACACTTAAATTTGGTGAGCCTGGTGAATTTTGGAAGATTGCAGATGCCCCCGGTTTCCCAACCTGCATCTCTGCGTCCGCTGATGCCAACTTCCTGTTTGTTGGCACAGATGACGGTAAACTGTACAGGGTTTCAAATATCGCCCTGGCTTATGATTCGTTAAGAGCTGATATAGGTAGCTCTGCCTGCATTATTGCAACTGATGAACTTCAAATCCCTGAATTTCAGGATCGCTTTATTACATCTGTTTCGGTGGACCCACAAAACCCGGAACATTTGATCGTAACCTTAGGTAATTATGGAAATGAAGATTATATTTACAGGACTACCAATGCTTTGGATTCGTTGTCGCTGGTGATCTTTGAAAACATCACCGGTAACCTTCCACATATGCCTGTTTATTCCTCAATCATTGAAATGAACCAATCTAATGTGGCTGTTATAGGGACTGAATATGGCGTTTATACCACATCCCATCTCGGAGAGGCCGAGGTAGAGTGGACCATGGAAAATTCAACAATGGGTGCTATCCCGGTGTTCCAGATTAAACAACAAACAGTTTACAAAGACCGCATAGAAATACCTACAACACCACCGCAGATATATCCGGAAATCTTAACCTACGGAAGCATTTATATTGCAACTTATGGCAGAGGTGTGTTTAGGGACGAAACCTATCGCACGGTCGGTATTGAAGAAATGCCACACAATAATGCCAGTATTAAAAATACTGTTTCGGTGTATCCAAACCCCGTTTCAGGTTATGCCACGGTCGCTATGGAAATCAACACGAAATCCAACGTAACAATCAACATCTATGATCTTACCGGTAAACTGGCCAAAACCATTCACAGTGGCAATTTAAATGCCGGCATCCAGGAGTTAAATATTGATTGCTCAGATCTTAAAACCGGCACTTATGTTATAAGGGTATTTGCCGGTGAAGATAGCGGCAGCACAAAATTCATTGTCAATTAATAGTTTTTATCCGATAATTAATAAAAGAATTACGATATGAAAAGATCTCTATTTGCAATTATTTTAATATTTGTTGCATTCGCCATCTCGGCACAGATAAGAATTGATACTCCCGAACAGGTTGAACCTTCTGACACTGACGATGATCAGATGCCAAATGTTATGCTCGACTGGAACGCAGTATCTGCAGCCTTAAACTATCAGGTCCAATTGAGTGAAGATGCTCAATTCAATACCATCGTTATTGATTCTGTGACTGAATTAACTTCTGTAAAAAGCAGTCATTTGTTATTTGGACACGAATACTTCTGGAGGGTAAAAGCCTATGACTTGAATGGCAATCCCTCTTTTTGGACTCCAACCTGGTCGTTCACAACTTTTTCACAAATCGATCTCGACAAACCCAATGATGGTTCTGATGATGAAGAACCGGATGTGGAGTTGAAATGGAAAAACAGGGTTTCTTCTGTGGTAATTACCGGTGTTGAATATTTCGACATCCAGATTGACACATCAGCTTCCTTCAATTCATCCCAATTTGCCGAATTTAGCACCAATGGCACGACCTACACCAAAACGATGGATCAATTGCTGTTTGGCACGACCTATTATTGGCAGGCCCGCGCAATGCATGGTGCCGATGCATCCGAATGGAGTGACGTTCGTAACTTTATCACACTTGACCAATACGATCTGAAAAAGCCCACTAATAACTCATCTGATCAAGACCTAAATGTTCAACTGAGATGGGATGATGTTTCAGGAATTCATAAATTCGATTACCAGGTGGATAACGACCCGGATTTCAGCTCTCCTGATATGTACGTCACTGATACATTCAGGATTCCTGCACAAGACCTAAAATTTGGTATTACCTATTATTGGAGATCAAGGGGAAGGCACGATTTTGATACTACAATGTGGACTGATCCATTTAATTTTACCACGGCTATTACAGTAGAACTTGATGAACCTGAAAATGGTATTGACAGTGTTTCATTAAAGCCTCAGCTTACATGGGGCCAGATTGAAGGTGTAAACAGCTATGAAATTTCCTATACACAGGATGAAACTTTCACAGATGCTTTTACTGAATTCCAGGAAGCCGATGACGACACCGATCCTTTTTATAATATCATATACGACTTAGAGGCCAACGCAACCTATTATTGGAGGATAAGGGCATGTACACCAATCGACACAAGTGCTTACAGTGAAGTGTTTAGCTTTACAACAATCATCGGCATAGGGATTAATGACGAATATTTTAGCAATTCCGGGATTAACATCTTCCCAAACCCTGCAAATTCCGAGGTTAATATTCAAATGAGTATTAGCGCATCAGCAGATATAGAGTTTACATTAATCGACCTGGTAGGGCAAACCCTGATATCGAAGGATTTGAATTTCACGCCCGGGCTGAACAATGAAAAGGTTGATCTTTCGAATCTTTCAAATGGTATTTACCTTTTGAAAATGAAAAAAGGCACTAACATCTATACAAATAAACTGATTATCAATAAATAAGCTGGCAAACAGAAACGCCTGAATAAAATAAAAGGGGTGATCATTTATGGTCAACCCTTTTTTTTATTGGAGTAGTGGAGTTTTGGAGTAATGGAGTAGTGGAGTTTTGGAGTAATGGAGTAATGGGGTGTTGTGTAATGCCGAGGCTTTGGCGGACAGTGGGGGTGATGTGTTTTCTATTTACTTACAGAAGTTTTTTAGGCTATTAAAAAGCCACTAATGATAACTATCGGGGTTCGGTTGTCAAATTAAACTCTTAAAAAGTCACTAATGCTAACATGTTAACGATATTTTCAGACGCGGATTTTCGCTGGTAGAACGGATTTTTAATCCGTTGTATCCGTGTAAACCTGCGTCAGTTTTTTCAAATTCCCCGTAGGGCTTTCATTTTCAAACGGACATAGTCCATCCGTCTGGATTTGCACATCAACAAATTTTCAAATTAAGTAGTATCTTATGCAAACCAAACAAGAGTAGGGATACGGCATACCATATCCCTACTTAAATTCATGAGTGCGGTCAAAAAAGCTATCTGACAGCTATTTGCCTAAATATTTGCTTTTTAGGTTAAGCTCATTTATAATAATAATAGTCAATCGGGCTAACTGCCCAAAGTTGCAACCATTACTGCTTTAATGGTATGTAGCCTGTTCTCGGCCTGGTCGAAAACAATGGAATATGGAGATTCAAAAATCTCTTCGGAAACTTCCATGGCAGAAATACCAAACTTTTGAAATATCTCCTCCCCCACTGTAGTTTCACGGTTATGGAAAGCCGGAAGGCAATGCATAAATTTCACATCAGGGTTTCCGGTTTTTTGCACCATGTCCATATTTATCTGGTAAGGTTTCATCATGTTTATCCTGCGTTTCCATTCCTCTTCAGGCTCGCCCATCGACACCCAAACATCGGTATAGAGAAAATCGACACCCTTTACCCCTTCGGCAACATCGTCGGTTATTGAAATTTTCGCACCCGTTTCTTTGGCAATCTCCTGACAGATGTCCATCAATTCTTTTGATGGATGAAGTTCTTTGGGGGCAACGCCACGAAAATCCATCCCCATTTTAGCTGCGCCAACCATAAGGGAGTTCCCCATATTATTGCGTGCATCACCAAGATAGGCGAAAGAGATTTTCCTTAGTGGCTTATCATTAAATTCCGTCATAGTAAGGAAGTCAGCCAGTATTTGGGTTGGGTGATACTCGTTGGTCAACCCATTCCAAACAGGTACTCCTGCATATTTTCCTAGCTCCTCAACTATTTCCTGGCCAAATCCACGGTACTCAATGCCGTCATACATCCGGCCCAGTACCCGCGCTGTATCTTTCATCGATTCCTTCTTTCCCATCTGGGAACCGGAAGGCCCGATAAATGTAACGTGTGCACCCTGATCAAGTGCGGCAACCTCAAAAGCACATCTTGTGCGGGTTGAATCTTTTGCAAAAAGCAATACAATGTTTTTTCCTTTAAGCCTTTGCTGCTCAGTACCTGAATATTTTGCTTTCTTCAAATCAGCAGATAGCTCAAGCATAAACCTGATTTCTTGTGGGGTAAAATCCAAGAGCTTTAAAAAATTCCTGTTTCTTAAATTAAATGCCATAACTGTTCAATTTATGTTGTTAAAAATCTATTAGTGTAAAATTTTGCGTCATTTACTTCGTGCCATTTAGTTACTATACCGAAAATGACCACAAATGACTATCAATAACTATCAATGACCATCAATAACCATCAATGACCACAAATGACCATCAAGTTTAATCAAACCATCACAATCCTCGTCCCCCCATCATCAATACCTAATTTGGTGGTTTTTGTGATTATTGCATCCTTTCCACTGTGCTCAACAAAATAGATGGCGGCTCGTATTTTTGGTGCCATGCTACCTTCAGCAAAATGTCCTTCGTTGAGGTATCTTTTCGCCTCAGAAATGGAAATGCGGTCCAATGATTTTTCTTGTGGTGTGTTAAAATTCAGGCAAACTTTAGAAACATCGGTAAGTATGAAAAGCTTGTCGGCATTTATTTGCGATGCCAGCAAAGCTGAAGCCAGGTCTTTATCAATTACGGCATCAATACCCTGGAGTTTATTTTCTTTTGAGTAAAAAACAGGGATGCCCCCTCCCCCAACAGCTACTACGATGGACCCCTCTCGGGCAATTTTTTCGATTGATTTCTTATTATTTATCACCAAAGGCCGTGGCGATGCCACTACCTTACGCCATCCCCTTCCACGTGGGTCTTCAGCAAAAACGGAACTGGAGCCCTCCATAATTTTATCGGCTTCCTCTTTTGTATAATATGGCCCAATGGGCTTGGTGGGATTGTTAAATGCAGTATCGTCCTTGTTTACCAAAACCTGGGTTATAATTGTAATAATATCCCTGTCAAGGTCGTGGTCCATCAAAACATTTCTCAACTGCTGCTCAATCATATAACCGAGAAACCCTTGCGAATAAGCCACCGAAATATCCAAAGGCATTTCGGGCAAACCATACATTTTATTCCCGGCAGTGTTGCACAACAATATGTTCCCAACCTGTGGCCCGTTACCGTGGGTGATCACTAAGTTATAATTCTTTTCTTCCAATAAAACGAGAAGCTTTTCACTGGTCTCGTAAGCATTTTTTTCCTGGTCATCGATGGTACCTTTTTGGCCACTCTGCAAAAGTGCATTTCCCCCAAAAGCTACTACAGCTAATTTCCTCATATCCGATATCAATTAATTTTTAAGCCGGCGAAATTAAGAATAAATCAATGATTTAACTGCTAAATATTTAGATTTACACATAACCAATCGAAGAAAATACTACATTCGTTTTTTAAAATTATTCAAATAAATTCACCTAATAATAAATTCAATTTTGAAATTAAAATCCATCATCAGTTTTATTGTTACACCGGTGGCCAGCCTGTTAATCATTTTATTTGCAGACGTTAAACCCGGTGAACCTGCCGTAACATATACCCTCGCTGTGGCCCTGTTAATGGCTGTATGGTGGGTTACCGAAGCAGTGCCACTTGCCGTAACATCATTGCTGCCGGTTGCAGTGTTCCCCTTCCTGGGGATAATGGACGGGAAAGATGTGGCTTCAACTTATTTTAACCACGTCATCTTTTTGTTTATCGGCGGGTTTATTATTGCCCTGGCCATGGAGCGATGGAACCTCCACAAACGGATTGCCCTGAAGATACTCATGTTTACAGGCGTAAGCCCCGGACGGATACTCCTGGGTTTTATGATTGCCAGTGCATTTCTATCGATGTGGATATCAAACACCGCCACTGCAATGATGATGATACCAATATTGTTGTCCATCATTTCAAAGCTGGAAGAAACCGTGGGAAAGAAAAATGTATCAAAATACACAATTGGGCTTTTGCTTGGTGTGGCCTATAGTGCTTCCATAGGTGGTATTGCCACATTGGTCGGGACGCCACCAAACCTGTCGTTTGCGCGGATATTTCATATTTACTTTCCCAATGCCCCAGAGATTTCATTTGCCCATTGGTTTATGTTTGCCCTGCCAATTTCGCTTATTATGTTTATTATTACCTGGGCTTTTCTATACACTATTTTTAAACCCAAAAAAGGTAGCTGGGTCAATATCGACAAGCATACTTTCAGGCATCAACTGTCAGGCTTAGGGCCTACAGGATATGAAGAAAAAGTAGTTTTTATTGTTTTTATCCTTATTGCAGTCCTGTGGCTCTTTCGCTCAAACCTGGATTTTGGGATATTCACCATACCAGGATGGTCTAACTTTTTCCCTAAAAGTGGTTACATAACCGATGGCACTGTCGCTATTTTAATGGCAGTAATACTTTTTGTAATCCCTTCAAAAAAAGCAGGGACACACCGGATTATGAACTGGGAAACAGCTTCAAGGATCCCCTGGCAAATAGTTTTGCTTTTTGGAGGCGGTTTTGCGTTAGCGTCCGGGTTTAAAGAATCGGGGCTTTCTACCTGGTTTGGCGAACAACTTATTTGGGTGGCTGACTATAACCCCCTGATCGTGATTTTCTTCATTGCCATAATGATGACTTTCCTAACCGAACTAACATCCAACACTGCCACCACCGAAATGATCCTGCCAATCCTGGCCGGCATTGCCGTTAGCACACAAACCAACCCGTTGCTCTTTATGTTGCCGGCAACCCTTTCGGGGTCGATGGCATTTATGCTGCCTGTGGCCACACCGCCCAATGCAATAGTTTTTGGGACAAACAGGATAAGGGTATCGCAGATGGCCCGGACAGGCCTGCTGCTAAACATTATTGGGGCCATAGTAATTACAGCAATGACATACTTTTTAGGTACTTACTTTTTTGATATTCAAATTGGGGAATTCCCTGATTGGGCAGTGATTGATTAGCGGGCAGCTTCATCCCCAGGCCCCTTCTCCTTGAGGAGAAGGGGAGAAATCGCCACCGCTACCGTCACCGTTCGCCCAGGCAAAAGTTAGCAATGATAACTGTTACTTTTAAAGGAGACTTTGCGAGGGAGGCACGACCGAAGCAATACGTGTCAGCCTTGCCGTAGCTTCTTAGCACCAAAGGGCAAGGCGCCCATGGCGAAGTACCGGGAATGCCTGGAAGGTTGCTTCGCTCCGCTCGCAATAACCCGTCTTCGCTAATAACAGTGTCGATGTGGTTTTTGAAATGAAAAAAAATGTAACTTTGCTGAAAAGATTATTATGACAACCTTTCAGTTAAAAAATGTTTTAATTCAAAAGATTTCCGAAATCGAAGATATAGGCTTTCTGGAAGCTATTAGAACAATTTTAGATGCAAAATCAGAATCTAAAATCATCAACCTGACCCCGGAACTTACAGATGAAATAATGGCTTCAAAAAAAGAAATTGAACAAGGGTTATTTATTGAAAATGATTCTCTCGAAAAGGAAATTGAAGAATGGCTATACGAAAAATAATCTGGTCGGTCAGGGCCAAAATCAAAAGGTATGAAATCCTTAAGTTTTATAATGAGAGAAATAAAAGTAATATTTACTCTATAAAATTAAACCGCAAAATTAATAAAGATCTCCGTTTACTCATAAGGCATCCAAATCTGGGAACCGAAACTGATATAATGGGGGTTCGTGGCCTAATCATCGAAAATTTCATTCTTTTTTACGAATTAGACAAGAACATTATTGTTGTTCACTACATTTGGGATTCAAGACAAAATCCCGATGAATTGGTGATAAAATAGGGAGGTTTTTGCAAATCAGTTGAAGGCCAGGCTTACCCCGCCTCCAGCCCAAATTTTTCTTTGAGGGTGATGAGGGCAGGGTTTTTTTCGGCCATGTGCCTGAATATATCAGGAGGGGAGTATGGTTTTGTATCAACGATATCAGGGTCCACATTTACCTTTAACCTGATAAAACGATTGTTCAGCTTTTCCCTTAAAATGGCAACAATATCACTTTTGTCTGCATCAATGCCCTTGACCTGGTCAGAATTCTTAACATCTATTTCCACTTCAAAATTCTTTCCGGCACGGGGCTTTGAAGCACTTAATGTGCTGTAAAGATTTGGATGCCCATCGGCAAATTTCCTGACCATGTCGTCCCAAACTAATTTAAGGCCGGCAGGGTCGATACTTTTAGCATTCTTGAACTCTTCAGAAGCGAAATCAAAATACTCCTCTTTTGGTTCAGCGGCACCCGACAACTCTTCCTCATCTTCTTTTATCGAATAAGTCCCCGGCAGTTTAATCCTGCCCCCTACCGGTTTTCTATTAGTGGCAGTTCCCGGGCTTGCGTATTGTTTTTGTGGTGCAGGTTTGGGCGGCACGGCCGTTGCCTGAGAGGGTGGTGCTGGTTTTGGTACAGGTGGGGTTACCTCGGAAGATGGTGATGGTTTTGAAACAATTGGAGTTGCCTGAGAAGGAGGTGTTGATGGTTTTGGTACAGGTGTAACAGCCTGAACAGGTTTTTCTTTAATAACAGACGGGGAGGTTACCTCAGTTTTTTTTTTAGAAATTGGATAAACCTGAGCTTCCAATTTAACGGGGTTTCCATTTGCAGCGATAGATGCCATTTGCATTAAAGCGATCTCTATATGCAGGCGTTTATTATTGCTGCTTTTATAAGTAAAATCTGCTTTTTGGATGATGTCCAGGCACTTCAACAGGAAATCGACCGGACAAACCTTGCACAGCTCCATGTATTGTTCACCAATGACCTCCCCTACTTCAAGCAATTTAATTGTCGCCGGGTTTTTACAAATCAACAAATCCCGCAAATGCGATCCCAGCCCCACAATAAAATGTTGTCCGTCAAAACCGGATTCAAGGATTTCATCAAAAATTACAAGCGCATTGGAAATATCCCCGTTGAGAAAAAATTCGGTAATCTTGAAATAATATACGTAATCGAGCACATTCAGGTTTTCCCTGACCAGGTTGTAAGTTATTTTATTTCCTGCAAAACTCACCAACTGGTCGAAGATAGAAAGTGCATCGCGCATGGCACCGTCAGCCTTTTGGGCAATCACGTTCAGGGCAAGAGGTTCGGCCTCCACCCCCTCCTTTTGGGCAACATAACCAAGGTAATCAATAATGTCGGGCAGGGTGATCCTCTTGAAATCATAAATCTGGCAGCGCGACAAAATTGTAGGGATGATTTTATGTTTTTCGGTGGTTGCCAGTATAAATTTAGCATAAGCGGGCGGCTCTTCAAGTGTCTTCAAAAAAGCATTGAACGCACTTTGCGAAAGCATGTGCACCTCGTCGATTATATAAACCTTGTATTTACCAACCTGCGGGGGTATCCTCACCTGATCGACGAGGTTGCGGATATCGTCCACCGAATTATTGGAAGCGGCATCAAGTTCATGAATGTTGAATGAAGCACTCCTGTTGAACGAAACACATGATTCACACTCGTTGCACGGATCGGTATCTGGCCCCAAATTCATACAGTTAATGGTCTTTGCAAATATCCTTGCACAGGTGGTTTTGCCCACTCCACGCGGCCCGGTAAATAAAAATGCCTGCGCAAGCTGCTGGTTCTTAATGGCATTTTTTAGGGTGGACGTTATGTTGTTTTGGCCCACTACTGTATCGAAAGTTGCCGGCCTGTATTTACGTGCCGATACTATAAAATTTTCCATTCTCTGTTGTAATTTTAACTTTTCAAAAATAGTGCTTTTTGGTAAAACCGGGAATAAAGTTCTCAACATTCGATGATAAACTTATTCTTTGATTATACATTGGTATTGCCCGTTTTGCTTGGAGGGAGACTCCTGCGAAGTGGCCTATATTTTAGCATTATTTTAGTTTCGTTATATTGAAGGATTACCCTATATTTGCGAAATCAAAACCACAGGACATGGACACTAGCATTAAAATATTCTCACCAATCCTAATAAGAGAGAGAGAGAGAGAACAATATACCGGTATTCAATTACCGAAACATCTTCCCCCCGGGAAGAAGCCCGCCCTCCATGATGAGAAGCCTGCCACAGCAAATACTTAACTCACCTTAAATTCAAAATAAAATGAAAAATATATTTACAATAATTATAGCCTTTTTTTTAATGTTTAGCCTTAGCGGACAAAGCTATCAGGTAATTACCCATGTTGATACACTTCAAAGTGAGGATGTAATCGTCACTATAACCGACGGCCAGGGAAACCTCATCAACCTTAGCGGACAAAGCTATCAGGTAATTACCCATGTTGATACACTTCAAAGTGAGGATGTAATCGTCACTATAACCGACGGCCAGGGAAACCTCATCAATAAAGGTTTAGCCGGGCCGGGTTTTAAGATAAACAATGACACTACCTATATGGTTTACCCTACCGGTGGTAGCGACGAAAATCCTGAAGATGTTTTTTATGAAAATATTGATCTGCCGGGTAACGACGGTGGTTTTTTGCCAAAGGATGTAGTTTTCAACACGCACAACGATAAGTATTACATTTACGGATTCAGAAAGATCATGATCTGCGA
>NIVA01000093.1 GCA_002254335.1 Bacteroidetes bacterium 4572_114
AACAGAAGCACCACTGTGGAACCCCCGAATTTGAAATAACCTTTCTCCTGTCCTTTAATTACAAAATCACTTTTGTAGGTTTGAACGATACTTCCTACCATGGTAGCGCCTACTTCGGCCATTACCACATTGCCAAACAGAGGGTTTGAAATAATGACAAATTCCCTTTTGTTCAGGCAGAAAATTTCAGCCTTTTTTCGCAAAGCGATGGGGTTGACCGAATAATACCCGCCGTCAATCGGGGTGATGGGCGATATGTTTCCACCGACCGGGAAATGAAAACGGTGGTAATCGTTGGGGGCAAGACGGACGATAATCAGGCTACCATCAAGGTATTTACGGGCAAGTGCCGAATCGGCCAGAAAAGAGTAAACATCGAACCGGTAACCTTTGATGATGAAATCGGTGTTTGTGATGTTGGTATAAGCCAGTATTTTCCCATCGGCAGGCGACACCACAATATTTGAGCTGGTGTCAACAGGCCGGGCACTTTTCTTTAATTTCCGGGTAAAGAAATCGTTGAATGAATTGAACTGCTTTTTTTGGGCAATACTCAGGTCAATATCAAATTCTTCAACAAAAGGCCCTATTTTTTCCGCTGATGCGGGACGGTCCATCATGTTGCCGTAAATAGATGAAACAACTTTTCTTTTGGCCAGCCCCCACAATGTTGCTTCGCCAATAGGATTGTTGTACAGCCATACCAGCCACTTTTCGCCGGCAACTTTCTCGGTTTTTACCAACCCGCTTTCCCTGTCAACATATTGAATGGGGGCTTGCCGGGGCAGCGGATAAAAAGCCAGGCCGGTAATTACGACAAGCAACAACAGGATGATGCCCCACCTTTTTTTGGTTTTTGTTATCTTCATTTATTATCACTCCTTACCAAATCCCATATGTTTATTTTCAGGTAATATGGCTATTATTGAACAAATTTTCTAAAATTATCCCTGTCAATGATTTCTGTTTTTGCATTATATGCTTTTATAAACGTTTCAGGCAATTTTTCATTTCTTTTCGCTTTCCATTTAAATTCAAATCCTGTTACTACACCCTCTTTTTCTTCTACAAAGTCAACTTCCTGTTGTTGTTTTGTTCTCCAGAAATACATATTTGCAAAAGTGTTTTTATAAAGATTTTGTTTTCTTCTTTCAGAGATTAAAAAATTCTCCCATAAAGCACCTTTGTCAAATCTTAAATCAATTTGTGTAAAATTACCAATAATCATATTTCTAATGCCGTTATCATAAAAATATATTTTCCTGTTTCGTTTTATTTCATTTCTAACATTTTTACTGTAACTTTTTAATCTAAAAACAACATAGCCTTTTTCTAAAATTTCAATATATTTTTGTATGGTAATTTTATTTACGCCAACTATTTGTGCCAATTCGTTGTAATTTATTTCACTCCCCATTTGTAAAGCTAATGCCTGAAGTAGTTTTTCAAGGACATCTGGCTTTCTTATATCCGAAAAAGCTAAAATATCTCTGTATAAATAACTATTGACCAGGTCTTTTAAAATTACTCGTTCATTACCGGGGTTATTTAATACTTCAGGATAAAAACCATATAACAAACGGTTTTCTACTTGTTGTTCTGCTTTAACAAATCCAATAGTATTTTCATATTCTTCCCAATTAATTGGAAATAATTCATATTCCCATTTTCTACCTGTCAATGGTTCGTTTAGTTGATTTCCTAAATCGAATGACGAAGAACCACTAACAAATACCTGAACATTTTTAAATTGATCTGTAATTATTTTTAGAGTTAAACCTATTCCTTCTATTCGTTGAGCTTCGTCAAGAAATACTGTTTTGTTATCAGCTAAAATGGCTCTTATTTGTTCAGTATTTGGATTTGATAATAAGTTTCTGATTGTTGGGTCATCTGCATCTAAAAATAGATAATCATTATTTTTTAAAATGCTTTTAACAAGTGTTGTCTTTCCAACTTGCCTTGCCCCAACAAGTACAATGGCTTTACCACCATTCATCTTTTCTTTTATTGTATTTTCCAGTATTCTATGATACATTGTTTTTTTGACAAAGATACTATTCGTTATTGTAATGACCAAATGATATAACCAAAAGTCATTACAATGTCGAATACTTTCCTTCTTTTAACTTATGCTCCATTTTTCTAATGACAACCTGTCCGCATAAACATCCTGAAAAGTTAAAAACCAGGACCAGGCCATCTAATTGCCAGGCCCTGTTTTCTAACCTCTTTCATATTAGTTTAATTTGCTTTTATAATCTTATGTACAGCTGTTCTTCCGTTCAAATTCAATTTAACAAAATAAACTTCCCGGGGTAATTCCCAGGCATCCACGCTAAAGGTGTGTGTTCCCTGCTGTTTGTAGCCGCTCAACAGGTTTTTAATCAGCCGTCCGTTAGCATCAAACAAATCCATTTTTATATTTCCATCCTGAGTTAATTCATAGCTGAGGGTTGTTTGATTTTGGAATGGATTGGGCGAATTAGAAATATTGATTTGCTGTTGGATATTTGATGATCCTTCAATAGCAGCTGAGGCATCATAAAAAGTACTGTAAATACCGTTGCCCTGGGTGGCGATAGCAGTAAAACCGTCTATGTTCCTTGCATCTATCATATCCACCATAATAGTACCGATGGTCTCGGGACCTTCCTGTACCCAGATCGTATTGTCACCATCAAGTGCAGTAGTGGACCATAGCCCGACACTGCTTCCGGCAAAGTAAACCGTGTTTTCATCAAAAGTCAGCGATTTCACCCACCTTATCGAAGGGCCATTGCCACTGCCATCCGGGTATTCTTCAAGGTTTCCGCTAACGTGTGCCCATGTTTCACCGGCATCATCAGAATAGAAAATGCTTTGAATCCCGTAATTTGAAAATACTGTGAAAATTTTGTCGGCATTATCTTCACCAATATCAATACAAGCAACATAACCGTTAAAAGGGAAGTTGCCCCCAGTAATTTCCACAGCAGGAGGATCGCCGATATTGGCATCATCAACACGATAAATGTGGCCATCGTTGGTACCGAAAAAGAGTTTGTTGGCCGGATTTTTAGAAAGGGCCAGGGCTGTGATTTCCACCGACCCGCTGAGTGAAATATTATTCAGTTGGTTCCATCCGGCGTTTCTCAGGCTGGTATCAGAAGCTGCAGCTTTTATATTGTCCTTACGCCAGATGCTGTTGATGGTTGGTAAATAAAAAGTCTCGTTGTTGTTGGGGTCGAGGGCAAAATTGCAATAAAACGGGAATGCAGGATTGGAGCCAATGGTTGAATTATAAAAACTCAATAATGTATCAGGTGTTTGATAGAAAATATCTTTGGTATGCATGCCTTCATCAAATTTTGTGGTCCAGATGTTCCCGCTGTATGCCGCAACAATTGCATATTCGTGGTTATCGGCAACTTTACACGAAAAACCATCGTAATACAAATCCACGCTAAACCAAAACTCCGTGGGGTCGTCGGTTGGGGTATAGTACCAGTTGTTATCTTGTAATCCGCCCAAAATAAAATCATCCTCGCCTGATGCATGGTCAATCGTAACCGAATAGAAGTGTGTGGTGGCCAAATGTGAGTTCAACCTGTTCCAGTAAATGTTTTCGGCCATGCAATTTTCGGTAGAAACAATCCCTCCGTCACATGCCATGGTGAGCACATCGGGGTTGGAGGGCAAAAATGCCATGCCGTGCTGATCGGGGTGGAGCCAATGTAAGGAATCCATATCGTAAGGGTCTCCACCCATCCAATTGGTTTGCAAGGTGTCGATAAATCCGTTTGTTGAACGGAACAAGCTCATCCCACCTAAAAACACCACATTTTCATCATTCGGTTTAACCTCCAGCACAAAGGTATATCCACCATAGGAAATCAATGCATTGGGATAGCTCAGGAAATCCCCCTTGCCCCTTCCAAACATGCCGTTGGTCCGGTCTTCCCAAGTGCCACTGCCATCGGTACCGCTCCAGGTATATTTCATAAAAGTATTGTCAGAATTAAAAATACCGGAATAGGGGACATGCACCTCCGAAGGCCTCTCCGTCATCAGGTAAACAACATTTTCGTTGGATGGCGCTATGGCAAGTTTCATTACCCTGAAAACATCCGGCAGGGCTTCAGGCGTTATTTCATTCCAGTTCATGCCGTCTTCTGATCGCCACACACCGGCCTTTAGCGGCCTCATGATTGATGTGGAATAAGAACTTAATGCAGCATACAGCACACCTTCGGAAGTGATGGCTATGTCGGTGGAAAATGATTTATTTGTCAGGTCGCCAAGGGTAATGGCCCAGGTTTCGCCACCATCTTCGGAGCGCATGATAGCACCATAACAGGCTGCGTAAACAATGTCCCTGTCTTCCACCTAAGGATCGGTAACAATCCTCCATACCCCCTGAAAAACATCTGTAAGTAAACCGGGATTGCCGCCTTGTGTTGACGGAAGCGGTTGCCATGTGCTGCCGTTATCCGTTGATTTAAAAATACCATCCCCAACACCTATTGTCCTACGTTGGTAGTTACATTGCGGTCGGTGGTGTTGAGAATTTCACCCGTGCCGTAGTACCAAGTATGGGTTTTGCTATCGCGCTTATCCTGGGCAATGCAGGTTGCACTTTGCTCACCGATGGCCGGGGTAACCTTTTCCCATGTTCCTCCACTGTTGGCCGATTGCCACATACCGCCTGATGCACTTCCGGCAAGCATGTGGGTTTCGTCGGTAACATCGTATGCCACGCAAAGCATCCGCCCCCCAACATTAAACGGGCCGCGGTGGGTCCAGGTTTGGTTTCTGCCCGGTTCATTTGTTTTAGGAAGTTTTGATACAAACGCCAGTTGTTTGGACTTGATGTTGGCCGGGACCTCGTTGGTTTCCGGGTCCCGGGTTTTCATAAATTCCTGTTCCGTACTATAAAGTGTAAAGTAACCTTTGGCAAGCTTTTTATTTATTGCCGGGCTGTCGTTTGATGGATCATTAAAAAAGTTTTGTTGTTGATCATTGTTTAAAAGGAAAATGATTCCAATGAAGAACATTAGCATCGCGATTGTTAGAAGTGTTTTTTGTTTTGTCATGACTTTTTTTATTGGTGAGAAAAAATAATTGTTTCGGTGGCTTAAAAAGAATTTGTTTCATCATTATCAAATGCTCAATTTGTTTTCTTTACACTGCAAATTCAGTTTGTTGCCGGGTTATCAAATCCCTCAGCACTGCCATTGTTTTGATGTATTTATGTTTTTCAGGGCGAAGAATGTTTTTGATAATATTCATCCAAAAAAAACTTAGAAATGGCCACGAGTGTACGAATTTATTTATTCGTGCATCCGTGGCTAAAACCCAAACTATTCCATCTTCACCAGCCTCTCAATAACCCTCTCACCGTTGGTTGAAACCTCAACAAAATAAACACCCTGCCGGAGCGTCGAAACATCGATGGCTTCACCTGGAATTATGTTTAAATTTTCGATTATTGTGCTTCCCCGGTTGCCGAGGATGGTGATGGTTGCTTCCCCATCAAAACCGGTGATGTTAACTTCATCTTTGGCAGGGTTTGGGAAAATGGATATTGAATTGGCCCCTGCCCCCACTTCCGATATAAATCCTGTCTTTATACTTCTTATAACCGAAAGGCCGTGGCTTGTAAAGATATTGCCGGTATAATTGGCATCAAAACCAGTTTCCAGAATGAGTTCGGCTTTTGTTTGCGGGTTGTAGGATTTCAGGATTATAGGATCGTTTTCATCGAAACCATCTTTGGTTTCAGTTAAGGGATCATTGCCGAAGATGGTAAGGACAGCATTTTTATCCTTTTCGATGATTGTAAGGCCCTGGCACATTCCGTCTGCTGAAAATGCGCCGATGATCTCCTTATCCCCTATTCCGGAATTTTGAATGACTTCGAATGGAATAGCTATTATGTGGCTTATTGTGGATGGGGGGGCGATTTTCCAGGGGGCCGTCAGACCTAACAGGTCTCGGAGACCTGTTAGGTCTCTACCTTCAGGCTTTGTTTCCTTCATTTTCAAAACACATTCAGGAAAAACCAGTTCCCCTTCCAAATTCATCAATACGAAATAAGCCTTGCCCGGTTCGAGTATCTGTAATGTGTTGATTCCAAATTCCGGCCAGTAAACGTTCCAGCCCGCCACTTCTTTCACTATGACAATATTTTCTGAGAGTGGCGCGAAAACTTCTTCAATATCGACAGTACATCCGCTTAAGACCGGAATGATGGTCCACCCTAAAGGAAGCTGAAGTGTTGTTTCGCTTTCGAGGCTGCCTGAAAGGACAAGGTCGAACGGTTCGGCCACTTTAATTTTATAGCCCTGGTGGTTGTCCCACGAGCCAATTGTGTTCACGCCTGCGCCCGGCCAGAATACATTTTCATTATCCATCATAATTATTAGTTCGTCCAGATATGGGGCAAAAACATCTTCAACGGTAGGGTCGTCCATCCACAAGTACGATGAAATCCCGCTCCAGCCCTGGGTTAAGGAAATGCCCTGTGAAACACCTCCTGAAACCACTTCCAGCGATACTACCTGGCCCGATACAGTTCCACATACGTTTTCGGCCACACAATAAAAATCGCCAACGCTCAGAAAGTTGACCTTTTCGATTGTAAGCTCAGTTCCTGTTGCCCCGTCAATAATCCCTTCCGGTCCGTACCATTGTAAATTGATTGGCCCTGTACCAGAGACTTCAACCGTGAAAATTGCATCTTCGCCGGTTTGAACGGTTATATTTTCGGGTTGTATATCAAATTCGGGCAACAGCCA
>NIVA01000094.1 GCA_002254335.1 Bacteroidetes bacterium 4572_114
ACCCCATAATTTTCTCATTGCTTTTTGCATTTGTTTTTTGCATAGGTCTATATGTCTTATTGAGAATTTACAATAATGTTATTGTGAAGAAAACAAAAACGAAGAAAAATCAATAAAAACTGCTCATAACAGCAAATAATTGCCCATAGCAGCTTCACGGTCATATAGACAAATATGTAATTGCTTAAATATTTGAATAATCAAAAAAATATATTTCAAGTGAACGGCTACGGGCCATATTTGCAACACGTTAGTAGCAATTAAAATACCGAATGATCAAAAACATTTTATGCATATTTTTAGGGCTTATATTCTTGTCAGGTTGCGATAAAGGGAATAACGATATTGACCCACCAACTTGTGAAGATAATAACTCGCTAAATGTAATCACCCAAAGAAACTTTGAAATGGGTTTTAGTACGTGGGGTTTTGGCCCTAATGAAACTGATAAGGAGGAAACCTATCAATTTATAGAATTGAATGCCGATATATACTCTGAACAAATTGATGATAAAATCCCCTGGGCTGCCTGGATGAACAATTCTACGTTACCAACCGAATTTACGGATGAAATCGACAACCGTGTTTCAGAAAGATTAAATAACCATAAACTTGTATTATCAGTAAGTCTTCTTAACACAGACCGAAGTGATTTACTTGAAGATTATGACGGGACCATTCCAAATTATGCTTCACTGAACGACACCAATATTGAAAATGCTTATTTCAAGCATTTGGATTTTCTAATCTTTAAATTCAATCCTGACTATTTGGTAATTGCAATGGAAGTAAATGAACTGAAACTTCATTCTGGGGCCAAGTGGACAGAATATAAATTGTTGATGAATAACATCAGGGGTAAACTGAAAATCGCTTACCCAAATTTGCCGTTATCAGAATCAATTACTTTGCACAACTGGTTTAATCCTGAAGTTGCAAACCCAACTGACTTTATTTTTGAAATAAGCAATTACGTTAATCAAAATTATGAATTTATTATTTGGTGGGCATATCGAGATTATGATAAACTTTGGGAGACTTTTCCCCCCGAATATAAAGATGTTGGAAAACTTTGGAGAGATACAGGATTACTTGATGAAAATGGAACGGAAAGACCTTCATTGACCACCTGGAAAGAAATACTGGAAAAATAAAAGTTGCTAAATTAATTTGATCCCGTACGTACGGGATGGTGATGTGCAAATCCAGACGGACGGACTATGTCCGTTTAAAAATGAAAGCCCTACGGGGAATTTGAAAAAACTGGCGTAGGTTTACACGGATACAACGGATTAAAAATCCGTTCGACCAGCGAAAATCCGCACCTGAAAACATCGTTAACATGTTAGCATTAGTGACTTTTTAAGAGCCTATCCACCGGGGTGGACATTACAAAACTTATTAAACCCATCAACGGTGCCAACCCCCTCTCTCTTTACCCCACAAACCCCCGGTTTATCTTTTCCTCAATCTTTTTGGCTTCTGCCAGTTCGGTGTCCCCAAACCAATCCGAAAGTTTTTCCCTGGCTTTTTCCCTGATCCCTGGAGTGATATGATCGGTAACCTGGGAGAGCGCGAAAATCAGGACACCAATGTCATCGGTGTAGCCAATCATCAAGGCAATGTCGGGGATGAGATCGGTGGGGAGGATAAAGTAGGCCAGGGCTGCGGCAATCCCGGCTTTTGCGGTTAGGGGCACTTCTTTGCTTTGCATCATGTAATAGGCCAACAAGGCAGCATACACAACCTGGGCACCTGCTTTTTTGGAATAGTGCCGTAGCTTGCCCCAGAATTTTTTTTCGGAGAAATTCGTGTTGATATTTTGATTGTCAAATTGTGTCATAAAGTGCTTCGGCAAAGATTATGCGTACCTCTAATAATCTCAAAATCACAGGTATTTTTTAGTTAATCGCTGAAAGACACTGATTCATTTTCATTCTTATCTGTGTTCATCTGCGCAAATCTGTGTCTCCTTTTTTTTATCAACCGTAAAGTTTTTTAATGTTTCCCGGTCTCTTTTTAAGCTGTACCTTTTGTTCCATCCTATTCCTGTTCACCGTTATCATATGATATTCAAGATCGGTAAGTATTGCGTTGACCAGTGTAAGCCTCTTTTTTAATTGAGGTGATCTTTTTTGGGAAGCGGGCAAAAGCTCAACCTTATTTATATTTAATACATCTTCAATATTTTCGATGGAAGTGATTGTTTTCCTAAGTTCTTCATTCCCAAAATATCCCTGAAAAATGAGAAAAAAACTTTTCATTAAAGTATTCTGACCGGCAAGGGGATGGATGAGGAAGATGTTTCGATCCTGTCCTTTTTCACAATAATAAAACGAAAAGGTCTCGGGGTTTTCGGGAGATGAATGATAAACTTTTAAATCTTCCCCCCGCTGCAAACTGGTGCCAAGATTTTTGTTGCAGCGAAAAGCAAAAGTGTAATCCGGCATTGCTACCGAGAGTTCGAATATGATAAAATCATCTAATTGTTTTGATTTTGGTACAAATTTTTTCTTTTTCATCTGGGGTAAAGATATAGGTTTTGAATATAACGGTTTAATGGCTGATCTATTTGGTTGCTAAGAGTGCTTTGTAATAAATGGGCCTAGCCTGGGGTGTTGAAAGTTTGATTTCACAAAAATCTACTCAGCTACTTATCAGGACATTATGGTTTTCATGAAAAAGGTACTAAATTAATTTGATCCCGCACGTGCGGGATGGTGATGAGCAAATCCAGACGGACGGACTATGTCAGTTTGAAAATTAAAGCCACTTCGCGGGAAACTTATTTACTGCCAAATAAATACAGCGCAAAAACATCGTTAACATGTTAGCATTAGTGACCTTTTAAGAGTCTATTTCATTCCATTTACAATATCTAATCTGGTTATCAAATTTTAAAAACTCAGTATGAGTTTAGGTATTGTAGTTATTATGATTACTGGAGGTCCTCAACAATCCCGTACGTACGGGATTGAGCTATCTGGAATTGATTTCGTTTGAAAAGTTGTCCTATTAGTAGCGAAACCCTCTTCAATTTGGAAACAGGGGCAAAAGTTTAACGGCAGGCACTATCTAAATATCCTTCCACTCCAGTGTACCTATCAGATGGTCGATGTCGTCGATAATGAAATCGATGACCGGTTGCAACGAGTCGTTGTTTGGGGCAGTATAAAAATAGAGTGCCCCCCGTAGAAAGTGATGGGTGCTATCGGTAACATAAAACTGAAATGGAGATGCAACATCCCTGCCTTCAATAAAATAAACAGTGCCGAAAACTTTGCTTTGGGGGTCGGTTACAATAGATTCTTTTATGCCGGTTGCTTTTGGGATATGTTTGTAAACCATTGTCCTTGAGTCTTCAATCAGGTTGTTTAGGTTAGTTTGGCCAACAGTTTTATAACTCAGGTGGATTTTGCCTTTATAACCAGGATATTCAATGTTGAGCCAAAATGGCCCACTCCGGGTGTATTCATCAAAAGTGATCTTTGAATATTCAGGGTACTCGAACTTGTAAGGGAAAATTGTGTCGAAGGTTTGATATTTGTGAGCGGGCAAGTTTATCCTGAAATAGCCCCGGGGTTTTGGGATGTAATGATCGTCGCCGCATGAAACCAATAACATTGATAGCGCGAAGAGAAATGTAAAGCCTGTTATTTTGAGGGGATATCCGGATATTGAAGATTTCATGATTATTATGGAATTGTTTAGGTGCTATTAGAAATGTCATTTGCTTTGCGTCATTGAGGAAAATGTCATTTGCTTCGCGTTAATTTACAACTGCATCCATCAATTACCAACAATGACAACAAATGACCTCAATGACAACAAATGACCCCCAATGACCTCAATACTTTCCTACAAAACAGTAACAAGTATTTCCTCAATACGGCGATTGTTGGCTTTTTTTACCTTAAACTCAAAATTGTTAATGATTGTGCTTTCATTGGCTTTGGGGATTTTACCTTCTACTTCTAAAATCAGGCCTGCCAGCGTTTCTGAATCCCCCTTCACATCTTCAAAAATTTTATCGTCAATGTCCATGATTTTACAAAAGTCGTTTAACAGTGTTTTTCCGTCAAACAAATATGTGTTGTCATTAATTTTGGTATAGCTTACTTCATCTTCTTCGGTATCAAATTCATCGGTAATGTCGCCAACAATTTCCTCAATAATATCCTCAAGGGTCACAATGCCTGATGTACCGCCATATTCGTCCACAACTATAGAAAGGTGGATTTTCTTCTTCTGAAAGTCCAGCAACAGGTCGTTGATCTTTTTATTTTCGGGGACAAAAAACGCCGGCCTTAGCAATGCCTGCCATTCAAAACCATCTTTTTTATCAAGATGTGACAAAAGGTCTTTAACATAAAGTATCCCGGTAATGTTATCAAAGTTTTCTTTAAAAACGGGTATCCTTGAATAGCCACTTTCCAAAATAATTGAAAGGAGATCGCGGTAATTAATTGATAAATCAACAGAAACAACATCGACCCTCGGTTTCATAATTTCCTTAACATCAATGTCGCCGAATTTTACAATCCCCTTCAAAATTTTTCTCTCCTCCTCGGGGGCATCTTCATCAGAAGTTAATTTTATGGCTTCCGACAATTCACTCATCGATAGCTGTAACCCTTTTTTAGTAATCCTTTTATCGATAAGGTCGGAGCTTTTTACAAGTATTGAACTTAAGGGATAAAACACCCCTGTCATCGACTGGATTGGCTTTGCCATGAACCTTGCAAATTTTTCGGGGTTAACGGTGGAGTATATTTTGGGCATGATCTCCCCCAGGATAAGCAATAATGAAGTTACCACGATTACCTGAAAAACAAATGCAAGCACGGGGTAAGTTGTTAGGTTAAACAAGCCGGCAATAATGTAGGTTGAGAGGATTACAATGGCGACGTTTACAAAATTATTGGCAATAAGTATGGTTGCCAGGAGGCGTTTTGGCCTTTCTAATAATGTAATGATCAGGTCGCTGGTTTTATTTTTCTCTGATTTCAGCAACTTAAGTTGGGCCGGGGTTAGTGAAAAAAAGGCAATCTCCGATCCTGAAATCAACGCTGAACAAAGAAGTAGGCCAAGCATTACAACAATCCCAATAATAATGGGAAATGTTAGAGGCTTTAAAATTGCTTCGGACAAGATGAACAGAACCTCCGCAAAAGGATCGATGTCTTCCAAAATATTACAACATTTAGTTCAATACAAATTACTTTAGTAAAAGGGCACAAAGGTACAAAATTACTAAAAAGGCAGATCGTCAGCCGGGGCATTTTCTTTTGGTGCTTCCGGGTATTGTTCCGTGGTGGCAGGGGGCGGGGCTACTTGTGGTGGTGGTGGTTGCTCTCTTTTTGTGAGCTGGATGATTTTGTCGGCAAAAACTTCTGTAATGTAGTGCTTCCTTCCTTCGTTGTCGTCCCATGTGCGGGTTTTTAATTTTCCCTCAATGTAAACCAGGTCCCCTTTGATTAGGTTTCTTTCGGCCAACCATCTCCATGCCACAATATTGTGCCACTCGGTTTGTTCTATCCAGTTACCCTCCTTATTTTTGTAACTTTCGGTTGTAGCCAAAGAGTAAGATGCTTTTTTTACACCATTTTCAAAAGTCATAATTTCCGGGTCTTTTCCCAGGTTTCCTATTAAAATTACTTTATTTAATCCGGCCATAGTCTTATTTTTAAATTAAAAATTAAGTACAAATTTACAAAAAAACCATCAATTTATCATATTTCATCAATTCATTTGTAATTTTGTTGCGCAAGGTTCCAGGATGCTTTGGTAATCAAACTATATGAGAGTGAAAATATTTTTTGTCATATTATTGTTATTTCTATTTCAGGCCTCAATAACCTGCAATCCCCAAATTGACAGTTTGAAAAGGATATTAAATTCCGGCTCTTTGTCAGATGAAGCCAGGTTTGGTGTGCTTATGGACATAACACGGTTAATTTCCCCGGTGTCATTTGATTCGGCCATAAAATATGGGCTTGGTGCAATGGAGGCTGCAAATGAAACGGGGAACAATTATAACATTGCTGCTGCATCAAAGCTAATTGGGACGATTTATTATCGGCAATATAATTACGTTAACGCACTGGATTATTTTCAACAGGCACTCAGGATAAACCGTGAACTCAATAATTTACAGGCTTTACCAGCATGTTACAATAACCTTGGGCTGGTTTACAACAACCTGGGCTATTATGAGGAAGCCCTGAAAAATCACCTGAAACAACTCTCATATAACGAGGGGTTGAACAATAAAAAAGGTGTGGCAATCTCTAACAGGCATATCGGCAATGTTTACAATAGCATGGGCGAAAACCAAAAAGCACTGGAATATTATCAAAATTCCAAAACAATTTCAGAGCAACTTGGGGATACTAATTCCATCGGCACATCGCTCATCAACCTGGGCGTGGCCAATATGTCACTTAAGAATTACAATACTGCCCTTGACAATTTTATGCAAGCATTGGCCATTAAAGAGCGACTTGAAGACACAAAGGATATTGCCAAGATTTATTCGAACTTGGGCGTGATTTACCGTACACTTGAAAAATTTGAATTGGCCAGGAACTATTTTCATAAAGGCCTCGAACTGAACGAATCAATGAACGATAAAAGGGGGATGACAGTATCGCTCATCAACCTGGGGGACGTATATATTGATTTGAGGAAATTTCAAATGAGCTTTGATTACCTAAAAAGGGCTTTGGTGCTGGCACAGGAAACTGATTTGAAGAAATCGTTGATGGAAGCCTATAAATCGTTGTCAAACTGGTATGAATTACAGGGCGAATTTAAAAATGCGCTGGATTATTATAAACTTCAGGCATCACTTAGCGACAGTTTGTTCAACATCGAAAAAAGCCGACAAATCAAAGATTTGCAAATAGTTTATGAAGTTGAAAAAAAGGATAAGGAAATCCTCGAACAAAGCATTTCGATACAGGCATATCAAAGCAGTCAGTTATATTTCTTGTTGGCCATACTAATAATCCTGGGAGTGGCATCTGTTTTTTATTACAGGTACCGCCTAAAAAAGAGGGTAAACCGCGAACTGGAAATAAAAATTGCAGAAGCCCTGACAAAACAAAAAGAACAGCAACAGATTATTGTCCACCAGGCCAGCCTCACGTCATTGGGCGAACTGGCCGCCGGCATTGCCCACGAGATAAAACAACCGCTTCAAAACATCTCGCTTTCCAACGAAACCCTTGATATGGAAATCCGGGAAGAGGAACCAGAAATGGAGTTTATTGCTAAAACAGTTAAGGATATTTATGAGGATATTAAACGCATTAAATTTATTATAAACGAAATTAGTAATTTCTCGCGCGGCCAGCAGGACGAACTATGCGAACCCTTTAATGTTAATACCAGGATACAGAATGCATTTTTGTTGACCAGGACCAGGTTCGCGAACCGAAGGATTGACGTGAAGTTTACCTTAGACGAACACATCCCCGAAATTGTAGGGAACCCCTATAAATTTGAACAGGTAATCGTTAATTTTTTAAATAATGCCAAAGATGCCATCGAGGAGAAAGCTGAAAAAACAAAGGGTGATTTTAACAAGTGGATGACCGTGAAAAGCTTTTCGGACGGGGATGATGTAGTTGTTGAAGTGAGCGACAATGGCATTGGGATTTCTGAAGACTGCAAAACAAATATTTTTCTTCCGTTTTTTACTACAAAGGCCCTGGGCAAGGGCACCGGCCTTGGTCTCTCCATTTCGTTAGGGATAATAAAAGAGATGAATGGGTTTATTGAATTAGAATCGGAATTGATGAAAGGCACCACGATGCGGGTAAAGATCCCGGTTGTGGCGGTGGGGTGATGGGGCGAACGGGCGAATGGGCAAGGGTAGAGACGTGCGGACGTGCACCTCAAACAGCTGATTTGATTTTCGGGTATTTAAAATTGAAATTATGAAAGTTATAGAATTATTAAAAAATACGGACAAAACACTTTTTTCTTTTGAACTGTTGCCACCGTTAAGGGGCGGGAACATCGAATCAGTATATAAGGTGATCGACCCGTTGATCGGGTTTAACCCCATCAACATTAACATTACCTATCATCAGCAAGAGGTGGTTTACAAAAAGCTCCCCAGCGGGTTGTTGCAGAAAAAAACCGTGCGCAAACGCCCGGGGACAGTGGCCATTTCTGCCGCCATCAAATACAGGTACCCTCAGTTGGAGGTTGTGCCGCATTTGATTTGTGGTGGTTTTACAAAATCAGAAACCGAGTACGCCTTGATCGACCTTCATTTTCTTGGGATAGAAAACCTGTTGGTGCTGCGTGGCGACCCCCCCAAATCGCAGCGGTTGTTCCAGCCTGACCCTGAAGGCCATCAATTTGCCATCGACCTGATTGAACAAATAACCAACCTCAACAAGGGGATTTACCAGGATGATGAGCTGCGCAATAAAACAGCCACTGACTTTTCGGTAGGGGTTGCAGGCTATCCCGAAAAACATTTCGAAGCGGCCAACATGGATGCAGACCTACAATATTTAAAGGAAAAGGTTGACTCCGGGGCCGACTACATCATCACCCAGATGTTTTTTGACAATAAGGTGTTTTTTGATTTTGTGGAACGTTGCCGTAACTTCGGCATAGAAGTGCCCATAATCCCGGGCCTGAAGCCCATCTCATCGATGAACGACCTGAGGTTGTTGCCCCTGGTTTTTCACATCGATATCCCCGAAGGCCTGGCGGCAGGGTTAAGGAAATGCAAGACCAATGAGGCTGCAATTCAATTAGGCATCAAGTGGAGCGTTAAGCAATCGCTGGAACTGAAAGATTATGGTGTCCCGGCACTGCACTATTTTACCATTGGTGTTACCGATAACATCAGGCAAATTGCAGGGAAGGTGTTTTAGGGGGGATATTGCCACAGATTGTTTTGGGGAAATTGCCACAGATTGCACAGATTTGCACAGATTATATTGCCTGGGAAAATGCCACACCTGCCAGACTGGGACAGGCGGGGATTTTAAATATTATTTATTTTACGTTGTGGGAAGATATTAGTTTACAATTAGTTTATCTGTTATCACCCTTTTTTCTTCGGTTGCCGCCCTGATAATATAAATGCCCCTGAGTAGCTGTGATACGTCAATTTTAATCATTGGGTTATTTTGCTGTTTCAAAAGTTGTAATACCCTCTTACCTTTTACATCGAAAAGCGATATTTCGGAAATACGATGTTCGTTAATTATTTCTACAAGGTTCTTTGATGGATTTGGGATTATTTTTAGTTTTTCTTCCTGTGGCTTGATATCATCGATTGCGGTATTATCCACAAAATAGGTAAAATCACTATAAAGTAATCGTGCAGCCGGAAGCCATTCCTTTCGTGCTGTATCATAATTTACCCGATACATCTCCTCCAAAGCACCATGGTAAAAATACCACCTGCACGAATCATCGTAATTAAGTAACCAGGGCTCGTTGATGTAATTTTTTAAGGAATCTGTGTATCTTCGTTTGCGGTTATCGTGGTAATGAATGTTTGTTAAGGAACGGCTAAAAAACCACTGACTACTGGCATCATCCCACGCGTATGTATTCACGTACCTGTCTTTTAGACCGGGGGTTGGGTACTCCATGTAATCTTTTAAGTAGGCATACCATTCAACACC
>NIVA01000095.1 GCA_002254335.1 Bacteroidetes bacterium 4572_114
AAATGACATCTTCGCTTTTATAAAGAAGGTATCCACACGACATACAAACCCGTGGAAATATCAACGATATAAAATCATCAAATAGGGACATTTTTCAAATTTAGCATTTTTGGGTCGAAGGGGGAGGTCCCCACCGCACTGGCACTCCCTTCCCTTCTCCGTCTGCCAAAGCGAAGCGGCGGACAGGGCTGGGGAATGGCTGGGGATGGGGTCAGAAAGATTTTGCAAATAAAACAACCAGCAAAATAATTACAATAAAATTTAAGGCTACCCGCATAAAGTTGGACATTACTAATTATCAATTCATTATAAATTCGTGCATTCTGCCATAGGCATCACTTTGTGAGTGGCAATTTTTCTTCGGTTTGTCCATCATTACGCGGGCAGCCAAATTTGAATTAATTTTGACCTGTAAATGAAAATCAAGCATTACACCATACCGGTTTTTATCCCCATGCAGGCATGCCCCTTCCGGTGCATCTTTTGCGACCAGGAAAAGATTTCAGGGCATACCAAAATTCCCGGCCCCCAGGATGTTGCTCAAACCATCAGGGATTATCTAACAACCATCCCAAAGGAAAACACTGTTGTAGAGGTCGGTTTTTTTGGCGGGACTTTTACCGGGTTGGCCGCTGAATTACAGCAAACTTATCTAACCACTGTCCAGCCTTTTATCGAAACAAAACAAATTCAAGGTGTCCGGCTTTCCACACGGCCCGATTTTATTGACAGGCCGAAGTTGGCCCTATTAAAAAAATATAATGTAACCACCATCGAATTGGGAGCCCAATCAATGGATGAAGATGTTTTAAAAAGGTCGGGGAGGGGGCATACAGCGAATGACACAATTATTGCCGCTACCATGATCCGGGAAAACGGGTTTCGCCTCGGGCTGCAAATGATGGTCGGGCTGCCGGGCGATAATGCTGAAAAATCAGTGGCAACTGCAACAAAATTTGTAGAGATGAAAGCCCTGGATGTCAGGATTTATCCCGCCCTGGTCATAAAAGGCACCCCATTGGAGCGGCTTTACAATTCAGGAAAGTTTTCCCCCCTTGGCCTGGCCGCATCGGTGGATACTGTGGCAAAGGTTTATCGTATTTTTGAAAATGCAAATATTAACATAATCCGCACCGGCCTTCATCCTTCTGATGGGTTGATATCGGGCGAAGAGCTTGTGGCCGGGCCTTTTCATGTTTCCTTCAAAGAACTGGTGTTGACAAAATTATGGCAGGAAGAACTGGATAAACTTTTCCGTGGAGGTGCAAAGGAATGGATTAAAATTTTTGTTGCCCCCGGCCAGGTAAACTACGCTGTCGGGCATCAATCTAAAAATAAAAATGCACTGCTCGCAAAATACAATCGCGTTCAGTTTAAAACAGATCACTCACTAACAGGCCGCCAGTATTATGTTGATATTAGTTGATAAACGTGCCCCGGGGGTTGCCAGGAAAAACCTGCGCAAATTCGGGGAAGTAGTTGAGTTTTCCACCGAAGGCCTTGTTTATAATGCCATTTCGGGCCACCCTGATATTTTTATTACCCAATTTCCGGGGATTAATATTATTGCCCCTAACCTGCCTGATGAATACAAAATCCAACTGAAAAACCATAACATCCATTTAGTTGGAGGTGATCGGCCGGTAGGGGATAAATATCCCGAAACTGCCGGGTACAACGCTGTGGCCACTTCTAAATATTTTATCCACAACCTAAAAATCAGTGATAAAAGAGTACTTGAAGCGGCCGCGGCCAAAACAATGGTCCACGTCCGGCAAGGTTACGCCCGCTGCAACCTCCTGTGGTTGAACGATGAAAAAATGTTGACCTCAGATAAGGGCATCAGTGCCACCCTCGCTAATTTGGGGGTTGATGTCTGTTTTGTTGACCCGGAAAAAATTATCCTGCCGGGGTTCAAAAACGGTTTCATCGGTGGTGCCGGTGGCGTATATAGAAACGTGGTATATCTGTTAGGCAGCCTGAAACATCTTACCGATGGAAAAAATATTGGTGTTTTCGTCCGCAAGTCAGGTTTTGAAATCATAGAATTATATGATGGCCCCCTGTTTGATGGTGGTGGGATTTTCTTTTTGGGCGGCTAAACCGGGCTTTCCGTTTGTAGTTGTCTCATGCCGGCTGTATTTTTGTAAGTGGTGCGGGGTCTTCGTACCTCAGCCTCCGCCCACTAACAAAAATATCAGCCGGCATTTCAACAAGCTACCACTTCAATCCCTGCCCGACTTCGTCATTCAGGCGGGCCTGCCGCTTATAATTCCCTAAGCGACTTTAAGTCGCTAAGGGAATATAATACAGATTTTACCCCAATAAAAAAAATTGTACTAACTTTGAAAAATACTTTTTCCGTAAATGATGGTCGATGCCACAAATACCGGTTACATTTTTTTTGATGACCCCATCAAATATTACAACGCCATGCTCGACGATGTCCTGGCCGCGAAAGAGTATGTCTATATCGAAACCTACAAGTTTGGCCACCAGACTATTGGGATAAAGTTTAGGGATGCAATAACGCAAAAGGCCAGGGAGGGCGTTGAGATAAAGGTGCTGGTCGATTCGTGGGGAAGTAGCTCGTTGCCCAACGATTTTTTTGACGATTTGAAAGCAGCAGGTGGCCAAGTCAGGGTTTTCCAGAAAATAAAAATCAACTTCGATTTTTTTACACGCGGCCACAGGCGAAACCACAGAAAACTTTTACTCATCGACGACAAAATAACATACCTGGGATCTTCAAACCTTACCGAATATAATATCATCTGGCGCGAAAGCATGCTTCGGATAGTAGGTGGTATAGTCCATGAATTTAAGAAAATCTTTTTCCAGGATTTTATTATTTATAATAAATATATCAGATATAAAAGAAGACTGACCCAATCCTTGCATTTTAAGACATGCGAAATCGTCAGGGACGTGCCATCCGTTACGAGGCAAAAAATTAAAAAGCGGTACGAATTGCTCATCCGTGGCGCAATTAAGGAAATTATTATCGAGACCCCATATTTCCTGCCGGGCTTTAAACTTAGAAAAGCGTTGATTAATGCTGCCAATCGTGGCGTAACCGTTAAGGTTATCATCCCTCAAAATTCTGATGTCCGAATGGTAAATATCTTACATGGCCGATACCTGAAAATGTTACATAACCACAACATTCAGTTCCTCTATTTTCAGAAACATAACCTACATGCAAAAATCCTTTTGTTTGATAATAAAATTTTTTCAATTGGCTCCCCCAATTTCGATTACCGGAGTTTTAGGTATATGCACGAGATAGCCCTTATTGGTTCAAAACCCGAAATCACATCGTTGATCAAGCAACACATTGCTGAAACAATAGAACTGTGCAAGCCTTTTGACTACGAAGCCTGGCTACGCCGCCCTATGATACAAAAGCTTTTTGAGTGGCTGCTCTTGCCGCTGAGGCATTTGCTATAATGAGATGTTTAGTCAGGGTTTGACTTTAAGTCAAGCCCAGACTATTAAATTAAAATTTATATTTCTGTATCCGGCCTAAAACGAAGTTTTTGAAAATTAGCGAAATTTAGATGTTTTCAACCAAATGATTATAAAGTAATTAGAAAAATATATTAGCGCATTCGCGGCAAAATATGGCTTTTTAGACCGGACTCATATCTTTAAACCAACAATTAAATACAATGAAAAATCAATATTACATTGCCTGGTGGAACGTAGAAAACCTGTTTGATGTTTTCAATTCGACCCAGCGCCCGGCATGGTTGCAAAGCAAACTCAAAAGCGAACTGAAAGGTTGGGACACCGACGTGCTGAACCGAAAAATCCGCAACCTGGCATCCATTATCAGCCAAATGAACAACAACACAGGCCCTGATATTTTGGGGTTGTGCGAGGTGGAAAACCTGGTAACCCTCGAAAAACTTAAGTCCGCTTTACAGCTACTCGGCAGGAATTACGGAATCGTACACCACGACACGAACGATCTGCGGGGCATTGATGTGGCCTTTATTTACGATAAGGACAAGTTTATTTTCCAGGGGTCATTTTCGCATGTCATACTAAAACGCACTGCCACACGCGACCTTTTCCAGGCAAACTTTTTAACGCCCAAAAACCAGGACCTGATACTGATCGGCAACCATTGGACGGCCCGGTCGGCAGGAGTTTTAGAGTCGGAGCCTTACCGGATAATTGCCGGGGAAACACTCAGCTATTGGATGGAGCGTATTGTAGAAATCAAGGGAAAAGACATTGCCGTATTGGTGATGGGCGATATGAACGATGAACCTTTCAACAGGTCGGTGAAGGATTATGCCCTGGGTACAAACAGCCACAATAAAGTTGTTTATGCACGATCGCCCCGGCTGTTCAACCTGATGTGGCCGTTCCCCGGCCATGGCCTGGGCACCTATTATTACAACAACTTCCCTTATGTTTTCGATCAATTGTTGGTGTCAAAAGAGATGATCAAATCGACCGGCAAAATAAAAATTGCAAAGGGGGCAAACCATGAATACCTCACCAGGATAGAAATGATACCTGAAATGGTAAGTGGTGGCCGATATCCCAACCCGATAGCCCATGGCCGTCCATCCAAAAAAAGCAGCTTCAACCCTGCCGGTTTTAGCGATCACTATCCGGTTTCGGTGGTGGTTGAGGAGTAGGGGTTTCGGGTTTCAGGTTTGAAAGTTTCCCATACGGGCTTGCTTCGCTTCGCAGGTTTCAGGTTTTCGATTGTGAAGACTGTTGACTTCCGGATGAGGACTGTTGACTGGTTTTGGGTTTCAAGTTTCGGGGTTTCTGACGCAGATCAACGCGGAAAAGCGCAGATAAATACCAAAAACAAATCCGCACAACCAGCGCAAATCCGCGTCTAAAAAAATTCTGTTGCAGATTTCGAAGCAAATAACATCGATGCTTCATTTTTGTCCAGGTCAACTGTATCAGGTATGTTAAATACAATTGTTTTCATATTGAAATAATAAAGATACGACCGCTATTCTTGTAACCCGTTTTGAGATTGTCGGTATTTCCCCGGGCTTTTCTTGTACTCACTAACCGAAACACCGGTAACCGTTTTAAATTGTGTTGACAGGTATTGCACACTACTGTAGCCCATTATAAAGGCTATTTCGCTAAGGGTGAGTTCTTCGTAATGTATCAACTCTTTGGCCTTTTCTATTTTTTGTAGGATAATGTATTTTTCAAGGGTAATGTTTTCCTCCTTCGAAAACAGGGACGAAATATATTGGTACGACAGGTTAAATTTCTCGACCAGATAGTCTGAATTTCTAACCATGCCGTTAAAAGTAGAATGGTGCACCAGGTCGATCACTGCGCTTTTTATCTGTTCAATAAGTTGTTTGTCTTTATTCCTGATAAGTTCGAAGCCCTCTTTTTCTAAAAGTCCTGAGATAATATTCAGGCTGACCTTTTCCGGGTCATAGCTCACGGTTGCCTCGCCAAGCCCGATGTCATCTACTGTAATCTCATTTTCCTCAAACAATTTTTTTACCAGTTTGAGGCAACAGTGGTGCGACATATTTTTTATAATCAATTTTTGGCTGTCCATCAGAAAAAGCTGCGAAAAATATTTTTACAAATTTAGGGAAATTTTGAAATTGGTATAACTGGCCTGAAACCTAACCTGGACGAGCCAGAACCAAACAGGGGTTTTTCGCATCTTTGAAGCATGGATTTACTGACATCAACATACAAGGATAAAATCAAGGGTACATTGGGCTGCTTTGATAGAATAATAATAACAGGAACAGTCCAACTCCGGGCCAATGCAGAGGAAATAGCAAAGAAGATTTGGTTAAAAAAGTGTTGGATAAACGAGGTTATCATAATGGATTGGTCCATATACTCTCTGCCATGGAAAGCTGTAACAGTTACCAACCATGCCACGACAAAAAGACTGGCAAAACATTTTTAAAAGGCACACAAAGTAAATGTTTGCATTATTACTTTTATTTCATTGATCCTTATCTTGGCTACGGCATTGTCAGGGCGCCAACATGGTGTCCGTTCAAATTACAAATCTATATCAATGGCCATAATATCCTTGCAAATGAGATAGACAGGAACAATATAAAATACACAATGTTGGATAATGCCTTTGATTATATTGAAGATCTAACAGGTTTTTAAAACCTGTTAGGTCTTCTACGCTCAAACCTCATCCCAAGAAATCAATAAACCGACAATAAATTGCCCTGCCAAAAATATGTTTATATTTGCATTTTAAGTTAATTATATGGACTTTTGTGGTTTTATAACATTATGCCAAAACTGTATGAATATCTCGGAATTATAATTTACTTTTGGTCGAAAGAGCATGAACCTATTCATGTTAATGGCGGGTATCAGGGAAAAGAAAGCAAAGCTGAGTTATGCATTGAAGGTGGCAAAGTTATAGAAATCAAACTTTTAAAAGTTAAAGGACGTAGGCCACTTGACCCTGCGGAGCTTAAAAATTTTGAAATATTTATAAATCAAAATGCAGATAGGATAGTTCAGAAATGGATTGATTATTTTGTTCTGCATAAAAAAGTGAAATTTGAAAAAGTAACCAGAAAGTTGAAATAATTATGATTAATCAATGTCTTTCATACGATATTGTTATTAACGTAACCGAAGCTGAATATATCCCACCATACAAAATTCGTCTGTGGTTTAGTGACGGTGTTGAACAAATTGTAAACTTCGGGCCGTTCTTAAAAAAGTCACACCATCCTGAAATAAAAAAATATTTGAACCAGGATATGTTTAAAGGTTTTTCTATTGCAAACGGTCGGTTAGACTGGAACGATTATGATTTGTGTTTTTCTATGCAAGATTTGTACGAAGGAACAGTATAAAAACGGTCAGCCAACAAAAGCATGAAGATGTATGGGCTACATCTGGCATCTTATTAAAACACAACCTTATGGAAAAAAACTCCCTACTTCTCCAGAGCAAGCCTCAAAAAATATTTAAGGAAGGAGTCATTTCCCCGCAATATAAACTGTTGAAATCCCATGCGAAGACATCATCGGCCTTTCCTCCACTGACACATTACTGAACCCTGCCTTTTCTAATAAATACTTAAACTCCTCAACACCAAACCATTTCAGTTTAATTTCATCAATGTGGGTTTTTTCAAGGTTGTTGTCTTTATACAATTCATATTTGAAGATAGCATTTTGTTGCTGGTTTTTCAAATCGAATACCTTGCTGTAGGTTACCACTAATTTTTCACCATTCGGCCTGGTGGCAACCCTTCCCGTTTTCCATACATTGGGCCGGGCATCTATAATCTCATCCCAGGGGATCCATAAATCGCAAATAAAGCTGCCGCCCTTTTGCAGGTGGTGATAAATCCGTCCTAAAGCTTTTATTGCAAGTTCGGTAGTGGACAGCATCTGGAACGACCCGCCCGAAATAAATATGGTTTTGTACTTTTTATTGATGTCAAATATGCTGACATCCTGCTGGAAAAGGTCGGACTTAATTTGTTCCTTTTTGAATTTTTGCCTACAAATGTCGAGCATTGGCCCGGAAATATCCAAACCATCACAAGCAACACCACTTTTTAGCAAAGAGGTCAAAACCCTGCCCGTACCGCAGGCCACCTCAAGCACGGGCGCATTTTCGGGCTTAATTATATTGGTGTAAAATTCTATGTCCTTCTTCTCGCCGGCGAGTAGATCGTCATACCAATCAATCCAAAAACCCGCGTAATGACCCGGGTCTTTTTCATTTTTTTCCATCGAATTAATATTCTTTAATTAATCATAAGCTTCTTAGAACAAAGTGTTTCACCTGAATTTCCCAGAAAATTTAAAACATATGTCCCCTTCGGCATTGTTGAAGTGTTCCAGTTTTTTTGAAAATCCTTGCTGAGGTTATTGATCGTAAAAACATTTTTCCCTGATGAATCAAAAACCAAAACTTCCGAAATCATTGTATCCCCGAAGTCAAAAATTACTTCATCGGTTGCTGGGTTAGGATACACCCTGATATCTTCCCGGATTGAACCCCGTCCTTCGTTGGCCCCAACATATAAATCGTCCCAAACCGCCAGTGTATAATCGCCTTTTTGAAGGTGTGGCACATTGATATAGCCAACATTAGAATTACCGGTCCTTACAAATTCAACCGATTGCCAGTCAACAACAGGATTTGGCCGGTAAAGGATAATAATGGAATCGTTGGGGTCGGTAAGTAAAGTATTGTCTAAGTAGCTGTATTTATTGTAGAAAAAACTTCCGGTGGCATCAAACCCTTCAGGGAAAATACCATCCACGCGCCAGTGACGGTAATCGGACAAGGTGAGGCCTACAAGGGGCGTTAACAGCGGGTCGGCCCCCACCCAACGATGCGTAATCCTGATAAAGGCAGAATCGTTTTCCGGCATTTCATCAACAATAATATCTGCATAAACATCCGAAAAACCAGCCTCCCCGGTTTGTATGACCACTTTATCCTGATCGGTCGTGGCATCAGCAATTTTATCGTAGTAATCCATCATCACCATCACGGGTTCAATGCTTGTGCTAAAAAACTGGCTTCCCGATTCACCTGAAAATTCCATCAGATGGGTTTCCATTTGCCATTGGGCATCCATAAATGTGACTTCAACCCTGTTTGAGTTGGCATATTCGGTTGCCCCTTTTAATTTTTGTTGTGCAACAACAGTTACATCAAAATTGTCCCCGTTTGTTTCAATCGAAAACCAATGGACTGAAAATTCCGGAAATCCAGGGGCAAAAACCCAGGCATCAAAAAAATCTGTTAAATCCATACCTGAGTGTTGCGACAGTGCATCACGCAAATCCCATGAAGAGGCATAATTGCTTTGATAGGTTTCCAAATAAGCTTTTACCGCCGGAAAAAACAAATCATCACCCATATAGTTCCTTAAAGTATGCGTAACGATACATCCTTTTTGATAAACGGTTTCGCCATAGGTGTATTCGGCAGGGATCCCGTACAAGGCCAGGTAGCCATCATCAATAATATGGGCTTTGTGCAAAACATTAAAGTGCTTGTCCCTGTACTCTTCCCTGTATTCATCCACACCATAAATGCCCTCGCGGTACATCAGTTCGCAAAAAACTGCCCAGCCTTCGTTGAGCCACATATCCCCGGCCGATCCGCAAGTAACCAGGTCGCCAAAGTACATGTGTGAAAGTTCATGGGCAAATAACCATTCATTCGACAGGTTTCCATTAATGCTACTGTGCGGATAAGCAATGTTTGTGGCGTGCTCCATGGCACCTTTGGCGGTACTCACATAGCCCACCCTTTCCCAGGGATAAGGGCCAAAATAACTTTCAAAAGCATCGAGGATCGGGATTAGGTTAGCAAAGGAGCCGGCAACCTTGGAGGTATCATTGGGCTTTACATAAATACCAATGGGGATATCTTCCCCGGTCATGGATTCGAAAACCGAAGGGACATTTTCGTACTCTCCGATAGCTACCGAAGCAAGGTATGTCGGGATATCGTTTTCAAGCTTCCAGTGGTAGGTATTTGTTCCGTTTCCATTGTTGACCACCTCAAGCAAAGTTCCACCGCAAACTGCTTTTTTAGGCTCGTCGAGGGTAACAAAAATCTCGTAAAATGCCCTGTCCTTGAAATCATCGATGCAGGGGAACCATGCCTTGCCGAGATTGTGCGGGTCCGATACAAACCCAACCCCGAGGTTAAAAGCATAGCTGCCGCTAAAATGAAAACCGCCCCAGCCCTCATAAAAAGGTTCACCGTGATATTCAACCCTTACTTCTGCTTCATCACCGGTATTCATCGGGGTTGATAGCGGAATAACCAACCAGGGGCTATTATGCTCGAAATCAGCGATTGGTTGATTATCGACAAAAACACCATCAACTGTTAAATCCAACAACTCCAGCTTGATTTCGTCAAGGTTGTCAACTTTCGACATTAAATTGACAATTGTATAAGCATCAATGGTTTTAAACGATGTGTTTATCTCGTTGAGGTGTATCTCGTAACTCAGTGCATCCAAGGTGTCGCTGAGGAGTGAACGCTCAAAACTTTGCTTGTGGCCACATTTGGCATGATGCTGGTGCTGGGCTTGTACAAACAGTGTTGAGAAAGATAAAACAACAAGGGAAAAAAACGTAAGGTTTTTCATAATGAAAGATTTTAGAAAGAATTGGAATCTTATTTTTTTGTAAAATTATAACGAAGATACCCCATTGGGGGAATTTGCTTGCGAAAATACTGAACTTTTTTTATAATGATGAGTTTAGTCTAAAAGCAAATATTTGGGTGAATAGCTGTCAGACAGTTTAGCTTAAAAGTCAGACATATAATACTTTAGCTTCTGTGTGCAATATAGAAGATAACTGTCTGACAGCTTTTTAGAGACCCCCTATATTAAGTTGGGTACATTCTAATAATTTATAGCGATTTTTTTTGGCGGCTGAACCAGGCCTGCCCGACTACGTCATTCAGGCGGGCTTTCCGTTCTACCCGCCTTGCACCGGCAGTATTTTTGTGAGTGGTACGGGGTCTTCTTCTATCTGCCATAGCCCATCAACAAAAATATCAGCCGCTTCTTCGTTGGGGCGCCACTCCAATCCTTGCCGCTTCTTCCAGGTTCAAACCATTTCCTGTAATTCACAACCTCAAGGCTAAATTCTATGCAGATGAGAAAATATTACGGTGCTCTGCACCTTTAATATTTCTTCTGGGGCCTTTATTTCTATAAATATTATCGGTGCCCTTCACCTAATATCCAATATTGGCCTATTTGTATTAATAAAACATAATATTCAAATAGATTTTCATGTTCATATTCGAACATTGGATGTATTTTTGTGGACACATTTTCACCAGTTGATAAAAGCAGGTGTTCAGATGTACAGAATGACAGCACCTTACAAAGATGGCATACTTTTCGTTAACCACTCGTGACATTTTTATTTTGACAATTTACAGAAACTGATATATGATTTTAAAAGCAACAGAAATGAAGAAAAAGAGTATCGTAAAAAAAATTGCTGTTTCATTCCTTTTCATCGTGTTCGTAGTAAGTTCGGGCAACGTGGCAGCACAACAAAGTGTTTGGAGCCTGGAAGATTGCATCAACTACGCCATTGAAAACAACATCCAGATAAAGCAGAGTGAACTGGACATTGAAGCTAATGAGGCCGATTTGCTACAAAGCAAGCTCACCCTATTGCCCAGTTTGAACGGAAACACCAACTTTAGCTGGAGTTGGGGCCGTACGTTGGACCAAACAACATATGTGTATTTCAATCAGGAGACCAACCAGGGCAACATGAACCTTGATGCCAGCCTGACGCTGTTCAACGGATTACAAAACCTAAATTCGATTAAGCGTGACCAAATTGATTTCATGGCCAGCCAATATGCCGCCGACAAGATGCGCGACGACATTTCCCTGATGCTCACCAGGGCATATCTTCAGATTCTTTTTAACAAGGAACTGCTTGCGGTAGCCCAAGAACAGGTTGATATTACCCAGGAACAAATAGACCGTACCGAAAAAATGGTGGAAGCCGGTACACTTGCCAGGGGAAGCCTTCTCGAAATTCAGGCCCAGGGATCCCGTGAAGAACTAAGTGTTATTAATTACGAAAACCTATTGGACCTGGCATATCTTGATTTACTACAAATCCTTGATTTGGATTTTGATGACGACATGGAAATTGAAATCCCTGAACTTACAATGGAAATCACAAACCAACTTATGCAGGTAAAGCAAGTATATGAAACTGCCCTTACAACACAGCCTGTGGTAAAACGGGCAGAACTTCAGGTAGAGAGTTCTCATAAAAGCGTGGCCATTGCCCAGGGCGGACGAAGCCCGGTGTTTGGGGTTGGCGGAGGATGGAGGACGAATTATTCCAATCAGTTCAGAAATTTCGATCCTGAATCCGGTTCATTTACTGATGTAATTTCTTTTGGCGACCAGTTTAAGGATAATCAGAGCCAATATCTGGGATTTAATTTGTCCATTCCCATTTTTAATGGCTATCAGGTTTCTACAATGATTAACAAAGCGAAGATAAACGCAGCCAATTCAGAATACAATTTTGAGCTTACTAAAAACACTTTGCGCAAAGAAATTGAACAGGCTTACAACGAAGCCAAAGCTGCATATAAAAGTTATGTGGCAACAGAAAGCTCATTGAATTCATTTGAAGAATCCTTCCGCTATACCGAACAAAAATTCAATGTGGGGTTATCAAATTCAGTGGATTACAACATTGCCAAATCACAATTAACATCCGCTGAATCTGAATTGTTGAGGGCTAAATACGATTATATTTTCAAGACCAGGATACTTGATTTTTACATGGGCAA
>NIVA01000096.1 GCA_002254335.1 Bacteroidetes bacterium 4572_114
AATCACTTTTTATCCCTTTTGGGCCTGAGGCCATCAACAATGCCGATGACAGAAAAGAGCTTTTAAACCGCACCCTAATTTGGTTTGATGACATCTACACAGGGCTACCTGAAAATCAAATATATCCCGGTTTTCCAAATAAGCTCAACATTTTTCCAAATCCGGCCAACGGACATATTAATATTAAACTTCCATCCGAAGCTCGGGGATTGGTAAGGATTAACATTACCGATTTATCAGGAAAACTGCTTATCGAAAAGAGCATTAATGCATCAATAACTGATATGTATTATTGGGATAACCTAAACCTGCAGCCAGGTTTGTATATCGTAAACTTACATATCAAAAACCGTTGGTACTCCCAATTTTTGAAAATTAGCGAAATTTTACTATTTCCAGACACGTGATTATAAGGTAATTAGAAAATACTATTAGCGCATCCATACGGACAAGTTTAGCGGCAAAAAATGGCTTTTTAGACCGAAACCAATATTAATATTTCAAACCGGTCACCCGTAAACCCAAATAAGCAATCTGTAAATTCTGTATCATAAATTTATACCTGTTCACTTAGTTTTGAAAAATGTTATTTAACAAACCAATAATTTTATTATGAAATCTATTTTAATTAAATTCAAACTCTTAATTTCTACTGCCGTGATGTTCATGGCTTTAATTCTTAATGTGCACAATGCCACCGGGCAAACAACTTTTGACCAGCATGAGATAGACCAGGAACATACAGCAGTTTCAGGTATTACATGCATCGACTACGATATGGACGATGACATTGACATTATAGCTTGCCACAGAGTTTTAAACCAGGTTTTGCTGTGGGAAAATAATGGTGATGCCCCGGCAACCTGGACAAAGAAAGTGGTAACAAATTCAATTACCAGGCCTTTGTATATCTGTTCAGAGGATATTAATTCCGATGATTTTCCTGATTTGATAATAAGCTCAGGTGGGTCTGATGCAGTTTATTGTTTAATGAACCTTGATGGGGATAATAACTGGGAAACCTTTACAATAGATGCAGGGTTTAATAATGCCCATGGTGTGTGTATTGCTGATATTAATGATGATGGATTTGCTGATATTGTTGCCACAGCAGCAGCCGATAATACAATTGCCTGGTGGGAAAATAATGGAAATAATCCCGAAAACTGGACAAAAAATATTGTATCAAACCAGATGTATGGTGCGCAAACAGTAGCAGTTGCCCACATTAACAACGATAATCATTTGGATATAATCGGGGCATCGTCCGATTCGAATAAGGTAGTAGTATTTTTTAATAATGGTGGTTTGTCGCCAACATTTACCCAACAGGTGGCTAACCAAAGCCTCTTGCTTCCTCACTGGGTATCGGTGGCCGATGTTGATAATGATGGCAACCACGACATACTGGTTGCCGCTTGTGCATCGGGTAAAGTGGCATGGCTTAGAAACGATGGGGGAAATCCAATTTCCTGGTCACAAAAAATAATTGGGGGTAATTTTGGTTGCGCCCTAACAATTGAAGCTGCTGATTTGGATATGGATGGCGATATGGATGTTGCTGCAACTGCTTTTGGTACAAACAGGGTAGCATGGTGGGAGCAGGAAAACCAGGGAGGTCAAATTAGCTGGATACAGCATACATTGTCGTATAACTTTAAAGGTGCATGGCCGCTGGTACTGACCGATATGGATGCAGATACCGACACAGATATAATTGCCGGGGGCGATTTGCTTAATGGCCTGGGAAACGAATCGCCGCTAAGTTGGTGGGAGAACAAATTGTTTACTACATCAGTAAAAAAACAAGATATCAATAACCAGGACCAATTCCAAATCGTGCCGCAACCGGCCACCAACTACGTGCAAATTTCTTATCAATTAACAAATAATTCTGATGTTTCCGTTTCAATTTACGACCCTCTTGGAAAAAAAATCAAAACCATAATTAACGAAACCCAACAGAAAGGGAAACACAAAATAGAGGTTGATTTATCATCACTAAAATATAAATTTAGGCCTGGTATTTATTTTTGTAAACTCGTTGTAAATAAAAAAGCATATACAAATAAACTGATTATAATTGACTATCTATAGAACATTCAAAAACTAAAAACTATGAAGAACTATTTTACTCTACTTACCATTGCAATATTCCTGATTTCGGCCAACAGCTATGCCCAGAAATGGATGAACAAATTGGAAGTTGAAAACTCTTCAAACTTCTATGAAGTACAAAAGGCTTTTTATCAATACTACCAGGATGTCCCCATTGAGAAGTACCAAAAGGATTACAGGAAATTCAAACGGTGGGAATATTACATGGAACCACGGGTCAATGATGCCGGTCACTTTCCGGTGAAAACATTGTGGGATGAAAGCCGGCGCATCACAAAATTGCGAAAAGATGGCCTCAGCAATAATTCAAACTGGGTTGCACTTGGCCCCGGTTACACACCTTTATGGACTGTAAATAATGCACTTAACGGAAAAAGAAGTGGGACCGGAAGGGTTGAGTGTATCGAATTCCATCCCACCGATAATGATATTATTTGGGTAGGCGTGCACTCTGGTGGATTGTGGAAAACTACCGATGGCGGCGATTCCTGGTTTGTTACTTCCGATGATTTGCTCTCTATCGGGATAAGTGATATTGTTGTCCATCCAACAAACCCCGATGTTTTATATATTGGCACGGGCGACCGGGACACCGACTGGACATATAGCATTGGGCTGTTAAAATCAACCGATGGGGGCGAAACATTTGAAGAAACCGGTTTAAAATATGAAATCCAGGAAAATGATGTTATCACCGAAATAATAATTAATCCCGAAAACCCCGAAACCCTGGTTGTTTCTACTACAGAGGGGATTTATAAAAGTACGGATTCAGGTGATGAATGGGAGCTTGTCAAACCCGGGAATTTCAGGGACATGGCCTCAAAACCCGGAAACCCCGATGTAATTTATGCTTCAACCTATAGTTATGGTGGTGGCGCAAAACTATACCGGTCAACCGATGGTGGCAGCTCTTTCGAGGTTGTTGGAAATACAGGGGTTGTTTCGAGTGCAATTTCCCGGATATCTATCGGCACAACACCGGCCAACCCTGAAATTGTATATTTCGTTTGCTGCCGGGCATCGGGCCAACAGGCAAATTTATACGGCGTTTATAAATCAGAAGATAACGGCGGTTCATGGGAAGAAGCTGTATCGGGCGATGATATCAACCTTTTGGGGCGCTCCCTCAACGGTGGTGATACTGAAGGTTACGGTTGGTACACGCTATCAATTGAAGTTTCGCAAACCAACGCCAATCAGCTATTTGTGGGTGGGATTAATTTATGGAGGTCGGATGACGGAGGGCACTCATGGAATATTAAGACAACAGAAATACCAAACGTTGCCGGGGTTACAAGCATGTGGGTCGATCATCACGAAATAAGGATCAACCCTGCAACCAATACCCTTTTTACGGCACACGACGGGGGCATTTATAAATCGGATGATAATTGCGATTCGTTTACGGATATTACCGATGGCCTGAACATTAATCAAATGTACCGGATAGGGTGCTCGGCCTCGGATGAAAATGTTGTTGTGGCCGGTTGCCAGGACCAATTTGGCATGTTATATCACGATGGTGGATGGAATGCTTTATATACCGGCGAGGCAAGCGAACATTTCATCGACTACAACGATCCTCAAACACTGTATTGTTACGGGTTTTATTTTGGTATGATTAAATCTGTTAATGGTGGATATTCCTATACAAACATCAATCCACCCGGTGTTGGCAACATGCATTGGCTGGCCCCTACCATTATGCACCCCACCGATGCAAACACCATCTACCTTGGGGTCAACGGCATTTATAAAAGTACCGACCAGGGAAGTAGCTGGGAAACATTGATCCCTTCTCTGGCCTATACTTATGAACTGGAGTCACTGGTCGTTGCAGCTTCTGACGATCAATATATGTATGCGGCCTCACCAATAAAAATCTGGAGGTCATCAGACGGGGGGAAGGAATGGGAAACCATATATGGCGGGCTTCCAGGAAACCGTATAATTACCGACATAGCAGTGTCAAATACCGATCCCGAACATCTCTGGATCAGCCTGGCACGGTTTAATGAAAACTCTAAAGTATATGAATCGACTGATGGAGGGGAGACATGGGAAAATATTTCGGGCAACCTGCCAAATGTCCCGGTACATACAATTGTCCACGAGGCCGGCACAGTTGACGGTATTTATATTGGTACCGACATCGGTATCTTTTATACAAATAAAATATTGGATGAATGGATAGATTTTAGCAATGGCCTGCCAAATGTTGTGGTTAACGAAATCGAAATCCATTACGGGTCCAATAAATTAAGGGCCGGTACCTACGGGCGTGGGTTATGGGAATCGGAACTTTACGACAACACAACTGCTGTTGATGCCCCTTCGCACACACGGGAATTTACTGTAGTGCCCAATCCGGTAAACGATGAGTTTGTAATAAATATAAAGGGATCAGGTCAGGAAGTTGTTTCATTCAGGCTTAAAGATATTTACGGGCGCAACGTTCAACTAATTGAACAATCCAATAGCCACAACAGGTCACAATATCATTTTAATGGCTCATACCTGAAAAGTGGTATTTACATAGTCGAACTGTTAATTAATGGCCAAACAGCGGCATCAAAGAAAATAATTAAGATGTAGGATCAGCTGTCAGACAGTTTAGGCTAAAAACCTCATACCATTATTATAACATCAGCGTGAAATAGAAGGATAACTGTCTGACAGCTTTTCAGAGATAGTTTAGGCTAAAAACCTCATGCCTTTATTTTACCTTCAGCGTGAAATAGAAGGATAACTGTCTGACAGCTTTTCAAAAGGTGCTTAATATTCAGAATAAACCTAAAGCGGTTCTACTGCGAACTTAGTGGAATCCCAAAACTTCGGGACTTTAATGTTTTAATGATTCAATGCAATAATGTAAACAATATTCAAAATGAGAAATTAGATATTTTTTATATAAGCTATTTAATATTATAGACTTAACCATTGGGGAATATTTTAGTCCCGTATGTACGGGATCGCATTTCATCATTATAAACAAACTTATTAACAGAGCAACAGAATCATTATTTACCACTAAAAATGTAGTAGAACCACAAAAGCAAGGAAATATCATGAAAAAAATTAATCAATTTAAAATTCCGGTGTATATAAAGGCTGGTATTTGTGCTTTTCTACTTGCCGCAACGTTAATCATTTTCTGGGATCGTCAACCCAATTTGGGGGACACCTTTCAAGTTACGGCCGGGCTTACTTCAGTAATGTCAAAAACCCATATCCCTTTTATTTTTAACCAGGGGCAGCACAACAAACGTGTTAAGTTTTATGCCAATACTTTTGGGGGGACGGTATTTATTACCCACAACAGCGAAATTGTGTATGCCTTGCCAGTGCCGGGAAATGAGGAAGTTATTTCGGGGATTACCATTAAAGAAACCATAGTCGGCGCCAAAGCCACAAACGTTACCGGGCTGGAAAAAACCATTGTTAGAGTAAATTATATCAGGGGCAACGACCCTTTGAAATGGCAGGAAAACACGCCAACATACAACATGCTCGATTTTGATGAGGTGTATGATGGAATAGAATTGAAATTGAAGGCCCATGGAAATAATGTAGAAAAACTGTTTTATGTAAAGCCCGGGGCAAAACCTGAGAATATCAAAATGAAACTGGGCAATGTGCCTGACCTGGAAATAAATGAAAGTGGCGAACTGGAAATAGATACCGAGGCCGGGGTTGTTCGGTTTACCAAACCGGTTGCTTACCAGGATGAAGCCGGGACGAGGGTATATATTGACGCTGAATATTCAGTAAATGGAAATGAATATGGTTTTGAAGTTGGCGATTATAATTTGGGGGAAACGCTGGTTATCGATCCCCTGTTGGCATCCACATTTATTGGGGGCAGTAGCACAGATGATGATTACGAACCTTCAGTTGCAACCGATAGCTTTGGAAATGTTTATATAAGTGGTTATACCTGGTCAGCCGATTTCCCGACTACTGCCGGTGTTTATAATCAAAACTTTAACGGCGGAAGTACCGATCGCTTTGTATCAAAATTTGATAACGGGTTGGAAAACCTGCTCGCCTCTACCTTTATTGGGGGCACAGGCAATGAGTATGGCATGGGGTTGCAGGTTTCCGATGATGGCTTCGTTTACTTAGCCGGTTATACCAATTCACCAGATTTCCCGGTTACCCCCGGCTCTTACGACCAGACTTATAATGGGGGCAGGGACGCCTTTATTTTAAAACTCGATAACGACCTTACAACACTCCATGCTTCTACATATTTAGGTGGAAGTGGTGATGAGGGGTTTCAGTGGCCCAGGATCGATATTGTAGTCGATAGCAACAACAATGTATATGTAGCCGGCATCACCAAATCGCCAAACTTTCCATTTACACCAGGGGCATTTGATAGTACCTATGCCGGGGGCCAGGTCGGGGGCGATGCCTTTGTTGCAAAACTCAACAGCAATTTGTCGGCCCTCACGGGATCGACTTATCTTGGGGGAAACCAGGATGAATGGAGGGTGTCGGTAGCATTGGACAAAAACCTGGATGTATTTGTTTGTGGTGAAACCACTTCTTCAAATTTTCCGACTGCACCAAATAGTTACGATCCTGGTTTTAATGGAGGTTCGGATGTTTTTATATCAAAATTTACAAATGACCTTTCAGTACTTTCTTCCTCAACTTTTATAGGGGCCAATGGCTATGAAGAAGCCTTGTCGGTAAAACCCATGGCCAACGGCAACATTTATTTGGCGGGATATACCACTTCTACAACCTTCCCGACCACACCAAATGCTTACGACCAAAATTATAACGGAGGGGCAAGGGATGCTTATATTGCTAAATTCAACAATAGCCTGACCTCACTTTTGGCCTCTACTTTCATAGGTGGAAATAATAAGGATACCGGCGAAGATATGGCCATCAACGTAAATGGGGATATTTATATAACCGGGGTTACGCTCTCCTCAAATTTCCCTGTTACGGCCGGCGCATACAATGAGAGCTATATTGGTGGCGAGGATATTTTCGTTTCAAAGCTCGACAGCAATTTATCAATACTCATAGCTTCAACATTTGCCGGGGGCTTAAGCCACGAAAAAGGCCAGGGCATTGCTCTGGGTGAAAATGCGAATGTTTTTATTTCGGGGCACACTGCCTCAACAGATTTCCCGGTTACCACCAATGCTTACGATACTACTTACAACGGCGGCAATAATGATTGTTTTATCATGAAATTTGACAGTAGCCTGTCGTTATTGCCAACTTCGCTCCACCAGGGATGGCTGCAGCCAAATAAACCCGATAATTTGAATAATCATCCAAATCCATTTTATCATTATACTAATATAAATTATCATCTTACCAAAGCATCACAAGTAGTTGTTGAAATACACAATATGAAAGGGCAGGAGGTGAAAATGCTGGTAAATAAATTTCAAGATCCGGGGGATAAATCTATATTATGGAACGGGACTGATCGCAATAATCAGGAGGTGTTGTCTGGTATTTATTACTGTACACTTAAAACCGGGCATAATATGGTTACCCGGAAAATAATAAAGAATTAGATTTATGAAAAAGAATTACTATTTCTATTTTTTGGGCATTCTGTTAGTTCTATTGGGAACTGTGCAAAGCCATGCACAAATTAATTTTATCGAACATCCCGTAAACGACAGCACTGATGGCACATGTAGTATTTATGCAACTGATATTGATGGCGATATTGATTTGGATGTTTTAGTCGCATGCCGTGAAGATGACCAGATTTTGTGGTTTAGGAATGATGGCGGAAGCCCGGTAAATTGGGTGAAAATAATTATCGGGTCAAATGTTGATAACGCACATTCGGTGTATGCTGCCGATTTTGACAACGATGGCGATACCGATGTTGTAGGGGCTGCCTACGAGGGGTCGCCGGGAATAGCCTGGTGGCGGAACGATGGCGGCAACCCGGTTGTTTGGACGAAATTTCCTGTTGCACCCGGTTTTTATAATGCCCATGAAGTGTATGCCTGTGATCTTGACAAAGATGATGATTTCGATATCCTTGGCGCCTCTTCCAATCTGAATACAATTTCGTGGTGGCGCAATGATGGGGGCAATCCAATTGTGTGGACAGAGGAAACAATAAGCGACAGCGTTACCCTCGCCAAATCGGTTCATGTAGCTGATTTTGATAATGACGGCGACAACGATGTTGTTGGGGCCGCAATAACTGCCCATGACGTTATCTGGTGGCGCAACGATGGCGGGAGCCCGATCCAGTGGGTTGAATTTCTGGTAGATGGAAATTTTATTGGTGCCCACCGGGTACAGGCCATCGACATGGACAATGATGGCGACTACGATATCCTGGGCGCCGGTTATCTGGGGCATCAGGTAGCTTGGTGGCGAAATGATGGTGGAAACCCGGTAAGCTGGGCAAAACAACCAATTGGTTATGGGGTGCAAAACGCATGTGTGGCTTATGCAATTGATTTGGATAAGGATGATGATTTAGATGTAATTGCCACAGCACAAGGGGGAAATGAAATCTCGTGGTGGCGTAACGATGGGAACGGATCAACAAGTTGGACTAAATTTCCAGTTACTGATAATTTTGAACGCCCCTGGCCGGTTTTTGCAGCCGATTTTGATGGTGATGATGATATTGATATAATTTCGGGAAGCAGCCACAACGGAAGCAAGGAAATAAAATGGTGGGAAAATGACGGGGTGGTTTCGGTATTGGAGGATCAAAAAACCAACAATATCAATATATGCCCAAACCCATCGGATGATATAATATCCATAAAAGGGTTTATGGCAACTTCGGTGCCACTAACTGTTATGCTTGCTAATTTACCGGGGGAAACAATTTTGGTCAAATCAATACCCGACCAAAACCCTGAATTAAACTTTTCCTTAAATATAAGCAATGTGCCAAACGGGATATATGTCCTGAAGTTATTTGGGGGGGCGGCAATTGTAACACGAAAGGTTGTTGTGTATCATAAATGAGTTTAATCTGTTGAAAAGAATGAATATGGGGATGTTATATCAGAATTATACCGTTCTTATTTATTTCCATTCATAAAAGTAAACCTGCCTTCTTCAACTCCCAATGGAATCTGTTTTGCAATATTGAATAATAATGAATCAAGCATAAAAAGGTGCGAAGCTCCTTATTTGCGAAATTTCTACTACTGAATATCAAAGTATTGCGTTTTATTATTCGTGCATCCATACGGACAAGTTTCGTGGTCTTTTAGACAGGGTTCAATAATAGTAAAACCAAGGTTGCAAAATTTAGATTGACAGAATTAGAAGCCGGTACATAGTACATAAAAATCTTTGCAAAAAAAGAAAATCCTGCAATAATTATCATTTTATTGTATTTTTGTACTAATCGTTAAAATTGCAGATAATGAACAATGAAGAAGAAAAAAAGGACATAGGGTATCTTGCCCCTTTAAATTACGACCGATATTTTAAAAAAGTGTTTTCCGACTTAAAAATTGCCAAACGCTTCCTCGAAGATTTTTTAGATATAGAAATCCAGGAAATAAAAGCAATGCCGTCTGAAAAATACATTACGGATGATGCAAGATATGTACAGTTCGATTTCAGGTGCAAAATTGATAACAGTTATATCATTATCGAGATGCAGCAGTGGTACAAACCTGATATCGTGCAGCGTTTTTACCTGTATGATGCCCTGAACACTGCATTACAATTGGAAGACCTGCCAAAAAAATCAATAGAATTGCCCAATGAACAGATAAAAGAGGTAAAAGACTATCGGCGGTTGTTGCCATCGATAACACTTATTTGGTTGGTGGCCGACAACCTGAACATAGAACTGGATTATTTGAGTTTTGTACCAAGCCCGGAAGAATTGCTGACTTTTGTAAGAGATGTCAAAATTTGGCATAACCCTGATTTGGCCGAGGTAATCAAAAAACGGGAAGAACTGTTGGAATTGATTAACAACAAGAGCAACAACCTTGATTTTTTGCAAAGCAACCGTTTGATATTTGCTTTTCAGAAAAACATAGTCAAAAATAAGAAATACAAAAAATATTATGTCTGGTTTGAATTGGCACAGAAGACCTTAAAAAGGGTTTCAGATAAGTTAGCCTATACAGAATATGAAAAAGACGAAATTTTGAACGAAGTGATAAGACGTTTAAAACGTGTGCTGGAAAACCCCGATGAAATTAAATACATAAAGAATTATTCCGACCATATAGAAAGCCTCGACCGTTACGAGGAAGGGGTAAAATATTATGCTTACCGGGATGGAAGGGAACGAGGGGTTAAACAAGGGATTGAACAAGGGATTGAACAAGGGATTGAACAAGGGATTGAACAAGAAAAAGCAAACACTAAACAAATTATACAACAAGCAGAAGAAGAAAGAAAACAAGCAGAAACAAAAGCAAATATCTACAAGTTACTGTTTAAGGACGGAAAAAGTATTGAAGAAATATCTCTAATTTTAGAATTAAGTATAGACAATATAAATAAAATATTGGAAGATAATTGAACTATTGTTTTATAACGCACAAAAATACGGTTGGTTGTTTCAGTTTTTAAAAATCCTTTTCGGTGCTTTTTGTATCCTGCGTTGCCGAAAACAACGGTGATAGGGAATCATCAAAAAAGAAATGACATCGAAGAATGAGCAAAGATTTCCTTGAAGGACAAACTCATAAAACATTAACTAACACTCTTTTACTTATGAAAACTGATATTGAGAACCCCGGATTGGGCCGGAGATCATTCCTAAAACTGGTATCTGTTGCCGGTGTCGGTAGCATAGTTTTGCCCACCCAGGTCCTTGCCCTTAACCCTAAGCGAAACAGCCGTGTTGTGATTGTAACCGATGAGGAGGCTACCACCGGCTTAAATATTAATGCCGATATCGTTCAGGTTATGATGGACAGTGGCATAATGAGCTTTGCCCAGGTTTGGGATATTGGCGATGCCTGGAAAGCTGTCCTGCTCGGGATTACCATATCTAAAACTGTGGCCATCAAGGTCAACTGCATCAACAGTGCGTTGTCCAGCCATCCATTGGTGGCGCAGGCAATCACGGCCTCACTGCAGAAGATGTCATTTTCAGGGGCCTTATTTCCGGCCAACAATATTATTATTTTCGACCGTACCGATTCTGAATTGCAAAGCGCGGGCTACACCATCAACACATCTTCAACAGGTGTCCGCTGTTTTGGTACCAGTCATAGCGGTATTGGCTATTCATCGCAAACCTGGAACGTTAACGGGCAGAACAAGAAACTCAGTACAGTGGTCACCGAAATGGCTGACTACGTCATCAACCTTTCGGTATTGAAAAACCATTCGCGTTACCCTCAGCCTCAAAAACCACTATGGCACAGTGCAAAGCCCTGGTTCGCTGCATGGTGGCAACTGCGACCCTTATATCCCGGCACTCAATGCTGTCGAACCTTTAATATCAAAAAATGTCATCAATATAATCGATGCCCTTTTTGGGATTAAATCAGGTGGGCCGGGCGGAAACCCGCAATTTGTTGCCAACAAACTTATCATCAGTTCCGATATTGTTGCCGGCGATTTTCAGGGCCGAAAACTGCTCCAGGAAAATGGCTGCAACACCACAGGTCAGGCAACACATATCGATACGGCAGTTTCATATGGGCTGGGCACCAACCAACCCGGGCAAATGGACATCGTGGAAATTTCAAACCCATCATTAATGGATGTTTTGGTAAACCAGCCCAATGGCGGCGAAAGCATTATCCCCGGCCATGCATATTCCATACTATGGGAAAGTACAAATTTGGGTTTTGTGAAAATCGAATATACCACTAATGGTGGAATGGACTGGCAAACTATTGTTGAATCGGTTGCCGGGGGAATTGGTTATTATTCCTGGATAGTGCCCAACACTCCATCCAATAACTGTAAGATAAGGATTAGCAGTGCTGACAGCCCGTTTATCAGCGACATGAGCGATGACACATTTATCATCCAATCAACGGTTTCGGTGGATGAACACGAAAATCCTGGAAACCTGACCATTTTCCCAAACCCCGTGCAAGATAAAGCACAAATAAGTTTCCATTTAAAAGCAAGTGCCAACACCCATGTTTGGGTCAGCGATGCCCATGGCAGAAAAATCTCAACCTTAACAAAAGCATTTTTACCGCATGGCGACCATCAATATTATTTTGATGCATCCGGCCTTTCGGCAGGAATTTATCTTTGCCATTTCACAACCAACAAATCCCACAAAACCCAGAAATTTATTAAGAAGTAATTTTTTGGGAAAGATGGAGTCCCGAAAGCTTTCAGCGTTTTTTTTTAGATATAATTCAGTTATTTTTTCTTTAGTGCCCTTTGTTTTTTGTTTGAAGTAAATCAGTTGTTGCACAAATCCTTCTATACGGACTTCCTTCGGTCGATGGAGTTGTTAAATCCTAGTACCCTTATATTTAACAACAATACCTATACTCCTGCGGAGTTCTTCAACCCGGCACGGGTTGAGGTATTGTAGCACAATGTATTTTTGGTTGATTTTAAAACCCGGTAAGGGTTTCGCGATTTTACTAGAAGACACCGCCGTAATTAAGTATAATAAATAATTTATGAACCATTGTATAACAAGATGATACCAATCAATAAACACTAGTTAATACCCCTTATAAAATCGCTGAGAACTTTCGGGACGGTGGACGTTGGGAGTCCGGTGATATTTCCTTAGCGACTTAAAGTCGCTTAGGAAATTGTCAATCGTTGGAAAGTCGGGGGAAAATTTCCCATCGTCCGTAGAACATGGAAACGTTATACTGTGCCGTTACCAAATCCTGGCAAACGTTGTGACAGAAACACTACTTTGGAGTAATTATTCATTTATCTGAAAAAAGAATTACGAAAACCTGCTAATCAGACTGCTTCCCTGAAATCTCATCAATCTCAATTTTCCATAGTTTAACACCTTTCAACATTCTTTCATCAAAGTTCCATTGCTTTCCCGAATAGTGTTGCATAATCTGGTTTATAGCTGATACTTTGTCATCAAACCCTTGTAATTCTATGATCTTTCCATAACCAATTACACTTCTATAAGTGGAAGTCCATTTGCAGGGGACAGTTTCATCTTCAATTGTTTTCACATCAGTTTCAAATTCAAAACAAACCAGGTTGTTTTCCTTGATGAACTCAATTTTTCTGCCGGTTTTGGCTGTATGGATAAAAATACTTTTCCCATCATACCCAAATGAAACAGGTGTGATATAAGGGACGTTGCCCTTCGCAAATGCCAGCCTGCAAACATCCGTCTTCGATATAACCTCATCAATTTCAGGGCGGCCGATAATCTGTTTATCTTCTCTTCTCATGTTTAAATAATTTATTTATTACAAAGATATTATCTTTGGTTTAGTTTTGTGAAAATTCAAGAACAAATAAAAGTTTAGATGAAGAAAATTCTAATAATCAATGGACATTCAAACAAAGACAGCCTTAACCACGCAATTTCGGAAGCTTATAAAAAAGGTGCCAAATCTAACAATGCAGAATTAAAAGTGCTAAATATTATTGATTTGGAGTTCAAACCCTTTATGTCAGGTTTCAGTAAAGATATTGAACCGGAGCCCGACATTTTAAAAGCACAAGAGGCTATTAGCTGGGCCGACCATCTTGTTTGGGTATATCCTACATGGTGGGCCACTATACCAGCACTTATGAAAGCTTTTATAGAACAAACATTTTTGCCGGGTTTTGCATTTAAATACAAGAAGAGCAAAAAGTTTGTAAAATGGGATAAATATCTGACCGGCAAATCTGCGCGAATAATTTCAACAATGGACAGCCCCCCATGGTTTTATAAATTGTTTATAAAAGACCCGGGATACAAAACCATGAAAGATATATTGAATTTTTGCGGTATAAAGCCTGTAAAACGAACATATTTCGGCTCGGTGAAAACTTCATCCGTAGAGCAACGGAAACAATGGATAAATAACGCAGAAAAATTAGGTGCGGAACTGAAATAATGAAAAAAGCAATAACACCCAAAATAGGGCAAATGCCAAAAGTTGAACTTCACGTTCATGTTGAAGGCGCCACAAAGGCCGAAGTTTTTTATTCGTTGGCAGAGCAAAACAATGTAAAACTTCCTGTAAATAATTTGGTGGAATGGAAACGGTTTTTTGAATTTAAGGACTTCCCGCATTTTATTGATGTTTACAAAACGGCAGTTACCGTGTTTAAGAAACCCGGGGACTATGCCTTTCTAATTGAAAATTTTTATAAATATCAGGCGAGCCAAAACATAATTTACACCGAAGCATTTTTAAGTGCTTCATTTATAGTGGATCAGTTTTCAGGAAGTAAAATCTTAGATGCCATTGAATCCGGTATAAAAGAAGGATCGGAAAAATATGGGGGGAGAATAAATTTTATTCCCGATATAACAAGAAATGCCCCTGATACACAAAATGCTGTGCTC